>JAUWFX010000016.1 GCA_030606765.1 Dehalococcoidia bacterium | reverse complement strand
GGCTATGGAAGGGGATAAAGAGCGACTGCAACACTTCCAAGGGATGGTGATTAAAATGAGGAAGGGCGTTGATGGTGGAAGCTTTACGGTGAGGAGGGTATCTTACGGCATTGGAGTGGAACGTACTTTCCCTTTCCAATCTCCTTCTGTTCAAAATGTAGAGGTGCTCAGGCATGGAAAGGTGCGCCGAGCCAAGCTCTATTATATGCGCAGGCTCAGTGCTAAGCGGGCTCGACTTAAGGAAAGGCGGGAGAAGGCAATAGAGCAAGCCATGCCTCAAATAGAGCAAGCCACACCTCAAGAAGAAGAACAGACCTCTGAATGAACTACGCCGAGGTGGCAGTCAACTCCCCGGGGAGTCGGTCAACTTTTTGCTATTCCGTACCACCAGGGCTCAATATAAGTGCCGGGCAAGCAGTATGGGTGCCCTTTGGCTCCAAGGTTATTCAAGGGATTGTGCTCCTATTATCAGACGAGCCATCGGTTGAAGAAACTAGGGAAATAGCTGGCATTGTTAGTGATTTTCCTTTGCTTTCCTTGATACAAATAAAGCTTGCCCAGTGGATAAGCGAATACTATTTTGCCTCCCTTTTCGATGCCCTGGCTTTAATGCTACCTCCGGGATTTGAAAGACGGGCTATTACTTGCTTTCAGCTAAGAAATTCCCAAGTAGATTTGCCCTTAACACCCGAGCAAAGGCAAATCCTGCATATTATGAGAGAGAAAAAAGAGACAAGTTTGGCTGAACTCGAGGAAGAAATTGGTAAAAGAAAAGCCAGGCAAATCACCGACCAGTTGTTAGACCGTCAACTAATTACAAAAACTCTGGAATTGGAAAAGGCAAGGGTAAAGCCCAAAATGCTTCCTTATATTAAGCTAATAGCTGACGGAGAAAATATTGAAGTAGAGAAAGCTCGCCTGGATAAGTCTGGAGCCTATAAACAGGCAGAACTGTTAGAATTTCTGACCGGGCAGACTCAACCTATTTCAATCAGCGAACTGAGGAAACGTCTCAATTGCTCTCTTGCCACTATCAAGGCCCTGGAGAGCCGTCATTTGGTCTCAGTGGAAAGGCTCAGGGTAAGACGTGACCCATTATCTCATCTCAGCCTCACAACTTCTCCAGCTCCGGTTCTCACGTCGTCTCAACAAACTGCCTGGGGATCGATCCAAGATTTCATTGTGAAGCAAGCGAGGCAATCTAGCAGTCCACCGGTTTTTCTCCTTTTTGGCGTTACCGGCAGTGGCAAGACTGAGATTTACCTGCGGGCCTTGGCTCAAGTTATTGCCGCAGGTAAGCGAGGCATTTGCCTTATCCCGGAAATCGCTTTGACTCAACAAACAGTAGAGAGATTTGCTAATCGCTTCCCCGGGCGTGTGGCAGTACTGCATAGCGGCCTATCTCCGGGAGAGCAGTTCGACGAATGGCAATGGATAATGGATGGAAACTGCGATGTTGTCATTGGACCAAGGAGTGCCTTATTTGCGCCCCTGGCCAGCCTCGGTCTTATCATTATCGATGAAGAGCATGAATGGACATATAAACAAGAAGATAAGTCGCCTCGTTATCATGCCCGCGACGCGGCTATTAAATTGGCTCAACTTAGCGATGCTGTTGTCATCCTGGGCAGTGCTACCCCTGATATCGGCAGTTTTCATAAGGCACAGCAAGGCGAGTATCATCTTATAGAACTCAAGGAAAGAATTACTCCTCGTGGTTATTCCCCTCTCCCCGGAGTAGGCATAGTGGATTTAAGGGAAGAACTTAAAGCCGGAAATACAGGCTTGTTCAGTCGTTCCTTATTAGCTGCCATGAAAGAAACCCTGGCGCATGGCGAGCAGATAGTTCTTTTCCTTAACCGTCGGGGCACAGCTACCTTTGTTCGATGTCGTAACTGTGGCTTTATTTTTCGCTGCCCGCGCTGCTCTATAGCCCTTACTTACCATTCAGTGGAGAAAAGGCTAATTTGCCATCGTTGCCGTTATTCTGTTCCGGTACCTCAGAGCTGTTCCCGGTGTTCTCGGCGCAATCTCAGGTTTCTGGGCATTGGCACGCAGCGGGTGGAAGAAGAGGTAAGGCATTTCTTCCCTGAAGCAAGGTTGCTTCGCTGGGACAGAGACGTGATTACCAGGAGATATGCTCATGAGGAGTTGTTAAAGAATTTTCGTGACCATAAGGCGGATGTGCTTATTGGCACCCAGATGATAGCCAAAGGACTAGACCTGCCTCAGGTGACCCTGGCCGGGGTAGTCAATGCCGATACTGGCCTTAATTTTCCTGATTTCCGAAGTAGCGAGCGCACTTTTCAGCTCCTGTGCCAGGTAGCCGGCAGGGCTGGGCGTGGGGTTAAAGCCGGAAAGGTTATCATCCAGACTTACTCTCCTGATAACTACATTATTGAAGCTGCTGCCAGGCATGATTATCTTGGTTTTTATTATAAAGAAATAGATTATCGCCGCCGATACAATTATCCCCCTTTTAGCCAATTAGTCCGCCTGGTTTATAGCCACACCGACGAAGAGTTATGTCGCCGTGAGGCAAAGAGGGTGTATCGTCTAATTCTTGATGAAAAGGCCAGAGATGGCATAGTTGATTTCAATGTAATTGGTCCTGTGCCTACTTTTGCCTACAGAGCCAGGGGCAAGTATCGCTGGCAACTCTTCCTTCGCGGCCCTGACTCAACACGGATGTTATCCCGGTTCACTTTGCCGCGGGGCTGGACTATAGATGTCGATCCGATGGGGATGGTTTGATTCAATCCCCATTCCAGCGGGATTTCTCTGGAGATAACCACCATCGGACTCTCCCATTTTGCTTTTTTGCCGCTAAGTATATGGCTGCTCTCTCCCTGTCCACATGATTGGAGAGTCCATAAATTGACGGGTTCCTCAACAGTAGTGGTATAATAATAAAGGCGACATATAATCGGTGGTGTAGCGTGAATCATGGGTTTGGTTTGAACCGCAGCAGATTCAGTCCCGCAAATGTACACAACACATACGATGTAGGCTTTTCTCCCTGCCACAGCAAAGTCTACCCTGATAACAAAATTACTTGCCAAATCAAGGCTCAATCGCCTGAAAAACCAAGGAAAGGAGGTGGAATCTGACTGAGTACTGAATTAGAGTATAACCCAGAGTATGGAAACAAGATAACAAGAAAGGAGGACAACGTATGAGAAAGGTATTGTTAGTAATAGTAGCTATACTTCTTGTCGCGAGTATAGGCCTGGCATGTGCAGAGGAACCTGAGCCGGAGCCTGAGCCTGAGCCTCTGTGCACCATCATCAGAGACGACTACGGAGTGCCGCACGTTTTCGCGGACACGAAAGAAGGCTTGGGCTTTGGAGCTGGCTATGCTATGGCTCAGGATAGGCTCTGGCAGGCAGATGTTATGAGAAGAGCCGCTTCCGGACGTCTTGCTGAGTTCGGCCTGGCAACAATAGAAGAGGACGCTGCAACCAGAACGTTGTGGTATAGCCAGGATGAGTTACTGGATATTTATGATGACTGGGGCCCAGGTACAGGCTACGAACATCTCAAGTCGATGATTGAGGCTTATGTAGAAGGTATAAACACCTATATTGAACAAATCTTGGACAACATACCTCTTGTGCCTGCTGAATATATGGCGCAGGGTCTGCTGTCTTACCTAGAGCCCTTCACGGTCGCAGACGTGGTAGCCATTACAGTGCTGATGGGGTGGAGATTTGGTGGAACAGGAGGTAACGAAGGCGACTTCTATGAGGCTCTTCTTACCCTTCAAGCTATGCATGGAGCTACGAACGGAACGGCCATCTGGGATGATTTGTTCCCCCTGGATGACCCTGGAGCGCCTGTGACGATACCCGGCGAGGGTTGTCTCGCAGCTTTTTCCACAGATATAACTTCGGTGGATGTCCCCGACAATCTCAGCCAGGTTCTGCAGCAGTATGAGGACCTTCGGTCAACTCAGGACGAACTGTTCGATTCGCTGGGCATACCAACAAAATTCGGAAGCAACGCTGTACCCATCAGTGATGGCCTGTCGGCCACCGGCAACGCTCTTGAGCTGGGAGGACCGCAGATGGGCTACTCGATTCCGCAAATTATTTACGAGCTAGGATTGCATGGCGACGGAATCAATGCTGTGGGCATGGCATTCCCCTCAGCAGGTCCATTCATCTTGATTGGTGTCAGCGAATATGGCGCCTGGACGTCAACCACCGGCGCCTCCGATGTCATAGATACTCGCATCTTGACATTAAATCCTGTGAACCCATTGCAGTACTGGCACGATGGCGCCTGGGTTGATATGGAAGTAAGAACGGAGACTATCTTTGGTCTCAAGAAGCAGACTTCCCAGAACGTGACCTGTTGTCGTTCGCTCTATGGCCCTATTGTCGCCGTCGATCTGGATGCAGACATGGCTATCACCTTACACACCCCATTCTTCAAGAACGAGATTGCTGGCGAGCAGAGCTGGCAGCTCTTCCAGGAAGCAACGGACATTGACGAATTCGAAGCGGCAGTGGAACTTACCTTGCCTAACCACAACTTCTACTGGGCAGACACAGAAGGCAACATAGGTTTCTGGCATGCCGGACGCTTCCCAGTAAAGCCGGAAGGTGCCGACTGCAGATTGCCCCTGGCGGGTAATGGAACACAAGAGTGGGTCCGTGTCACAGACCCTGAGGAGATGCCCAGGTGCATCAATCCCGACCAGGGCTGGCTTGCCAACTGGAACAACAAGCCAATCGCCGGCTGGGAATACGCAGAGAGTGACGTCCACTGGGGCGAGGGTCACCGTGTTAAGACGCTAATGGATGCCCTCACTTATTACGAGACTGTGGTGGGAGAAGTAACGTTCGCCGACATGAACACCCTTAACCAGCTTGCGGGATACAACGATATCAACGGAATGAACTTCGTCGGCTATTTGATTGATGCCGCCGAGGGGACCGGTAATGTAACTATAGATGCTGCGCGGGATGAACTCATAGACTGGGCTACATTCTCTCCTTTACCGCACAGCCGTGTCGATCTTGTGTCACCCGCGTGGCCTGAAGACGAGGATCCCACGTACGACCATCCCGGTCTGACAATCTTCAACGCCTGGTATGACAAAATCATTCCCGTGGTATTTAACGGGATCCTTCCATCCGAGCTCATGGGACAGCTAGAGAGTTATCCTAGCCTCTTAATCCGCGTCTTTGGGGATGCAGTCCTCAACTATGATTACCTGGGTGCGCGAGACAGGGATGAACTGATCGTCAATGCGCTGCAGGATGCGATTGCTGAGTTAGAGACCCAATATGGCTCAAGCAATATGACTACCTGGCTTACCCCGGTGCGGATGCAAGACTATAGCGAGATGGGAGCTCTGCCGGGAGATGACATTCACCCCTACATGAACCGCGGCACCTACAACCAAATTGCCGAAATGCTCGGTGGGGACTTGCCGAATGCAGTAAATGTAATTCCACCCGGGCAGAGCGGTTTGGTGGTACTCCCCGGAGTTCCCAGCCCCTACGTCGCTGACCAGGTACAGCTGTACGCAACCTGGACATACAAGCCCATGTCATTCACTCGCGCGGCAGTCGAAGCAGTCAAAACCTGGCAGAAAGACTTTTACGTTGAGTGAAACTATGATTTGATAGGCGTAGCCCGTACGGATTGCCAGCAAGGGCCACTACTGAGGGCCGAGGCTTCTGAGTCTCGGCCCTCACTTTGTGCTCTCCTTCCATGATTGTAAAGAGTTCTTTTCTCCTCTCATGGCGAGCTGTTCCCGCTTTTCTGACCAGTTCGTCCGCCTGGTTTATAGCCACACCGATGAGGAGCTATGTCGCCGTGAAGTAGAGAGGGTATATCGTCTGATTCTTGATGAAAGGGTCAGAGAGGGCATGGTTGATTTCAATATAATTGGTCCTGTGCCTACTTTTGCCTTCAGAGCCAGGGGCAGGTATCGCTGGCAACTTTTCCTCCGTGGCCCTGACTCAACACGGATGTTATCCCGGTTCACTTTGCCACGGGGCTGGACTATAGATGTCGATCCGGTGAGGATGGTTTGATTCTGCGCAGCCGGCCGCAGGGCTTGGCTACAGGGGATCTGTAGTCCTGGTTTGATACTGGTTGTATTAAACAGGCTGCCAGCTCAGGAAGGGATAGGTCTCGTCATCAACGATATTCCAGATGTAGGAAAGGTTGCGTATGCCAGGATTGGCGACTGCGATTATGTTCCAGCCTGCTCCTGAGAAGGTGGTGATGTCCTGCATTTCCGCGGTGGTCTTGCCGGTCCCTCCGTCTGAATTAGCTTGTCCGCTGGTTTCGGTGTCCCAGAAGGAGTTACTCACAGTGCCCTCATTCCTTCCCGCCAGACCGCCAACATGCGTATTGCCAGTCACGTTGCCGGTGGAATAAGAGTTGCTCGCAGTGCTGCCGCCGTCATTCCTTCCCACCAGACCGCCGACATTATCATCACCAGTCACGCTGCCGGTGGCATAGGAGTTGCTCGCAGTGTCACTATTCTTTCCTATCAGACCGCCAACATTATCCTCACCAGTCACGTTGCCGGTGGCATAGGAGTTGCTCATAGTTTTCCTATTCCATCCTATCAGACCGCCAACATTATCATCACCAGTCACGCTGCCGGTGGCATAAGAGTCGGTGACAGTGCCAACATTAAAGTTATATCCCACCAGACCGCCAACATTGAGGTTGCCAGTCACATTGCCGGTGGAATAGGAGTTGCTTACAGTGCCCTCATTCTTTCCCACCAGACCACCAACATCGTCGTAACCAGTCACATTGCCGTTTGCTACTACGCCGACATTCTCGATGACCCCTAATTCTTCAACAACACCGAAAAGCCCCACATCAGATTCGTCGGGGCGGTTGATAAACAGGTCGCATATCTCGTACCCCTGACCGTCGAAGCTCCCGACGAATGTGTCATTTACAGCAATACTTCCGATCGGCTGCCAGCCCTTTCCCTCATTGGCTGTCGCACTCGCCAGCTCCGTATAGCCAATAGAGTTGTAATTGAGGTCGTTTATGACGATGAAGTGCATACTTAGGTAATTGCGGACATTATCAAGGTGGTACCAATCTGCAATCTGGTAGGGATTCTCGGCTGTTCCGTTCCCTCCCGCAAACAGGCCGAAGTTGGCGGTAATAGAATAGTCGCCCTTCATGGTGATGGTGGTTGAATCATCATAAACATTGGCGATGGTGTCCACATCGCCGGTCCACTCGACAAACCCGTAGTAAGCATCTGGAGTCGCCACCAGGTCAACCACCGTGCCGCAGTCATAGGTAAAAGTATCCTCGCCAGGAGAGGTTACTGCACCACCATCTGTGCTGTCTGCTGTAAGGTCGTAGCTCAGCAGGGCAAAATTGGCGGTTATACTCTTAGCTTCATCCATGGTGATGGTGGTTATGGGAGAGTAGGGGTCGGCGACGTCGGCACCGGTCCAGTTTACGAACTCGTAACACTCATCCGCCACAGCCTCCAGGGTGACCACCGTTCCATCGGCATAGGTCCCCTCACCGGAGATGACTACCTCGCCGCCTTCACTGTTGGAGGTGGTGAGGTCGTATTGAACAGGAGTAGAACTACAACTACCCTCACAGCCTGCCATTCCCGCAATTAAGGCTACCGTAATCAATAAAGGGCCGAGTCTTTTTAAGTAACGGTGTATCCAAGAACCAAGTATTATCTTCATGTGTAGCCTCCTTTGTAGCAGTTTAGTTTCCCCAAAATCCTCATCCTTGGACAGAGCTTCAGCGGTAAAAAATAGCCCACTTCACATTTCTGTATGTGCTGGACTGAGCATTGTAGGAATTGCCGTAACTATCTAACACACACACTTGACCACCCACTCTATATTTGCCTTATAGTACTTATGGTACCAGTAGATTATATCATGTAATTATTAAATTTCCATTAAGATTAAAGAAATTGTCAATGTTTTTTTGTAAAAAGGGGTCAACTCTACCATTTTTCTCCACCCCACACGTCATTGCGAGCCTCCCGCCGACCATGAAGAGTGGCTCCAATTTAATATAGCTACAATCGGGTCAACAAAGCCCACCCTCACCGCTGTTCTCAGGACCTCGTGTTGGGAGATGAAGTTGGCTATGGGAGGACTGGTTCTATAATAGAAGGATACCAACTTAGCGCCCATGCTGTCAGGCAGCAAAACCTCATCCCTGAACTCTCTCAGGATGTCTAGTTCCTTGGCCGTATCAGTACCGTAGGCTGCGGTGGCGATAAAGCAACTAGGCTGCGGAACGGTCCCCCCACTTTCCCAACCAACATCATTCCATCCCGTTCCTTGCAGCTCGTCCAGAGATGGCGTGGTAGTAGCTGTTATTTTGGCCCAGATATAACCGCTGTAGCCATTGGTGCTGGTGGTAATGACTCCGGTGTCTGAACACTCGTTCCACACGTCGCCGTCCAACCAGGCGAGCCGCAACGATTCTTCGTCGATGCCTGCATCATTTAATTCAGCATCGGTATAGTGAAGTCTTATTTCGATCTCGGTAACCTGTGAGATATCGGGAACGTAGACATCGATATATTTACCCATTGTGATGAAGCCGGTTGGAGGGGGCCCGCCGGGATTATCGTCATACGGAAATACGGTTATCGTAGCTGTGCCGGTTACCACAACCTTGGTGTCAGCCTCGTCCGTTGCATCAACGGTGCCGCCACCGGTTACCGTCTCTGTTACTCTATCTCCGCACTGCCCGTAGTTGTTGTTTCCCACGGCGACCACGGTGCCGTCGGACTTAAGCCCCACCGTGTGATCCCTGCCTGCGGCGACTTTGTCGATGTCCGTCCAGTCTCCTACATCGCACTGCCCGTCGCCGTTGTTTCCCACGGCGACCACGGTGCCATTGGACTTAAGCCCCACCGTGTGAGCCCCGCCTGCGGCGACTTGAATGATGTTCGTCCAGATTTCTATATCGCACTGTCCGTAGTCATTGTATCCCACGGCGAACACGGTGCCGTCGGACTGAAGCCCCACCGTGTGAGAGTCGCCTGCGGCGACCTGTGTGATATCCGTCCAGCCACCGACATCGCACTGCCCATCGAAGTTGCTTCCCACGGCAACCACGGTGCCGTCGGACCGAAGCCCCACCGTGTGAAATCCGCCTGCGGCGACCTGGTCGATGTCCGTCCAGTCTCCTACATCGCACTGCCCGTCGTCGTTGTTTCCCACTGCAATTATAGTGCCGTCGGATTGAAGCCCCACCGTGTGTTCTTCACCTGCCGCGACCTCTGTGATATCCGTCCAACCGCCGACATCACACTGCCCGTCGCCGTTGTATCCCACGGCGACCACGGTGCCCACGTCCTTAACTCCCACCGTGTGTGCTACGCCTGCGGTGACCTTGACGATGTCCGTCCAGCCGGGGGTGACCTCTCTGCTATCTGCCAGAACCGGCGCCGTCGTCACCAGCCCCAGGCTTACCAGCAGCACCAGGGCAAATAGGATACTAAATATCTTTTTCACTTTTCACCTCCTTTGTAATAGTTCACTTTCCCCAAAACCTTCAGCTTACAATATAATAAGCTACTTATGTTAAAATCCTGTTAATTAAATATACGTTACAATTTTCTGGATTACTATATCACATCCTCTGCACCGTTAAGCGGTTTTTTTCGAAGTTTTCGTCGGGCTTGCCTCAACTATGATGACCAATACTAGCACTAACTTAATGCCTGAGAATGCTGCTACGCTCATGAGCCTCTCACCGACCATAAATCGTGGGTCCAAGTTAATATTTTGACAATCGGGTCAACAAAGCCCACTCTCACCGCTGTTCTGAGAACCTCGTGTTGAGAGATAAGGTTGGCTATGGGAGGGCTGGTTTTATAATAGAGGGATACAAGCTTGGCACCCAGACTGTTAGGCAGCAGGACCTCGTCCCTGAACTCTCTCAGTACGTCTATTTCCTCGGCCGTGTCGGTACCATAGGCTGCGGTAGCGATGAAGCACCACCCAAACGGCCCAAACCTGAAGTTGGCCATTATAGAATAGTCGTCGTTCATAGTGATGTTGGTTGCGGCGGAGTTGACATCCGCGATGGTGCCTACATCCCCAGTCCACTCGTAGAAGTAATAGAAACCTTCTGTAACCGCTACCAGGTCAATCTCCGTTCCAGGGTCATATGTAAAAGCCCCCTCGCCGGGGATGATTACTGAACCCCCACCGGTGCTGGAGATTGTAAGGGTATATTGATAAGCCGTCAGCCAGGGGTCGAAGTGGACATGTTCCGAAACAGCGCTTCCAGTGCCATCCGCAATTCTTTCGGTAACAGGATCGGCCACGCCACCACTGGGTCCGCTGGCATGGCCCCACCAGTTGTAGATGGCGTCAATGGTCACGGCGCTTTCTTCGACGTAGAGCCCGTAATCGTCGTTTCCAGCGAGGCGGTTAGAGTTGATGAGCACGGTGCTACCGCCGGCAACGGATTCCAAGTAGATTCCGTAGTCATTTTCGTGGATTTGGTTATCCTCGATGGTGACGGTGCTGTTGTCCAGCAGTCCGCTCCGGGTGGTTATGCCATCTATAGCACCAGCGAGTACATTGTGACTGATGGTGACCTCACTTCCGTTGTCGATGGAAAGCCATATAGCAAAGTTATCATCATCAGCATCGATGGTGAACCCAACATCCTCCCCACCAAAGAAGACTATCTCAGCATCCAGTTCTATGCTGACAGAGCCGATAATAGTGGTCACCTCAGCCCCGTCTGCCGACTGGAGAGTCAGGGACTTGTCCATATTCAAGTCCTCCCCGTATTTCCCTTCAGCCACTGTGATGGTGTCGCCAGAGTCTGCCGCATCAATGGCGTCTTGGATAGAACTTGTCGTGTCCACGCCCCAGGTCATCGGCTCGGTGCCGAGCTCGGCGCCCAGCCACGGCGAGTAAAGTACCTTTGAGGAGATGTCATCGCCGTCACCGGGTCCTACTTTGCCGGGTCCGCTGGCATCGCCCCACCAATTTTTGGTGGCGTCCAGCGTCTCGCCTCCCTCGTTCCACACACCATACCAACTGTTGCCGGCGATGTTGTTGAGATTAACGGTGATTCCGGTAAGCGTTGTCTGCGTATCAAACACATAGATACCGAGGGAATTTCCTGTGAAAGTATTACCTGCCACATTCACATTCTCAGAAAGGGCTCGGCTGTAGTGCTCCTCGAAAGTCAGGGCCGCGCCCTTAGCATAACTGGTTACTGTGTTATTCTTAATTTCGGTGCTAAGGAACTGCCCGCTGATGCCTTTGCCCCCCGTAACGAAGTCCCTCACCGAGTTGCCTTCGATAAGCGAATCTCTGAGGTACCCGGTGATGCCAAACTCTGCGTTAACGACTTCGTTGTTCCGGAAGGTCGCCACAGTCGGAGCAAAGGGGTCAAGGGCACCCGCGTTAATGGCTGTTTTCGCACCTTCCACATAGCAATACTCAACTGTTGCTTCTATGGTGAAGGCGAGGCTAATCCCGAATCCAATGGAGTTCAAGACGCGCACGTTTTTGACGGTAATATCAGCGGCCATTATGGGGTCTGGAGTCCCGATTCCGTGCTCGGCGTTCTGCACCGTCAAACCATCAATGACGACGACACGGTCCGCAGCAGTAATTATTCTTATCCCTGTTCCTTCATCTGGTTCAATAATCGTTTCAGCGCCACTGCGGGTCCGGGCGTCAACCCCGGCCTGGGCACCCTTTAAGGTCAACGACTTGTCAATTTCAACATTCTCCTCGTACAAACCCGCCGCCACCATGATGGTGTCGCCATCCGAGGCAGCATCAATAGCTTCCTGGATAGTGGGGTAGTCACCGGGCACATCAATAACATCTGCCAAAACTGGCGTCGTCGACGCCAGCCCCAGGCTCACCACCAGCACCAGGGCAAACAGGATACTAAATAGCTTTTTCACTTCTTTCTCCTTTTATTACTTTTTTGTTGTCTTCTTGCCCCCTCGACTAAAAGTTTACGGCCCCTCTATCGTATAACTTTCAATTCCACAGGCATCGCCTCTCCTAAAAACACAAAACCGACCTTCAAAAGGTCGGTTTCATCGTTAGTTACCCGCGGACAGGTGACTAGCTAAGGATGCCGCCTCATCGCTTCCCGTAATCTCTTTTCCCAACCACTCGGTCACTTTTGCTCCTTAACCCCTCAATCAACACGTAGGACAATTAACAGCTTAGGTTTCCCAAAGTCCTGGTTTATATTATATAAGATTATATCACATTGTCTGCACCGTCAAGCGTTTTTGGGATCTTTCGGACAGGTAAAAAAGTCGGTGAATTGAGCGATAGGGCCTGAGCGCCACCTCTCACACCAACCCATAATAGCAAGCTGATGAGCTAGAAAGCCCTTCAGGTTTTTGAGAAAGACTTACCTGTTACCGCTTGGCCGCCTTGGCGGGTGTCTTGCCTGGCGAGGTCATCTTCTTGCTCAAAGCATCAGGGTCGCCACCACTCATGCCGGCGATGTGCCTGACCAGCTTTTTCCTGGACTCAATGTCGTACTGGGTAGTGATGGCGATTTGTTCCATGATAGGTGAGCCGCCACCATGGTAGCTGCCGATATTGTATATGCCTCCAGCCGCTGAGCAGAGCACATCACCCAGGTAACGCCATAGCTGTGCCTGGTCCTCCACGGGCATGTCTGGATTGCGCTTTGTGTATTTCAGGAGCACGTCACGGGTCTCCGGGTTCAGGAAATCTTTCTCGTAGGGGAAGGTGGCTGCCACGCCGCCGCTGATATCGCAGAGCATCTCAGCTTCGTGATAGACTGCCTCACCCGTCAGGCAGCGGCCGACGTTGCAGTAAATCGAATTGGGTATATAGGAGCCGGGGCCATAGGGCATGAATCCCATCCCAGGTATGTAGACCTCCGGCTTGCCCAGGGCAGAGGCTGTGTACCCCGCCGCATAACCCAGCTCAGTGGTTAAGATAATTTCGGCCAGCTTCTTCCGGATGAGGGGTGTCTTGTGGATGTTGTTCACCTCGGCAGCAAGTGCCGCAGTTCCCAAAAGTACGTCGCCAAGAGCCGGTTTGCAGCCAGAATAGGAATGGCGGTGGAACAGGGCAAAGAGCAGAGCCAGCACGCCGCCATGCTGCCATTCGCCGGCGAGAAATACTCTTTCCCAGGGCACGAAGCAGTTGTCAAATATCATATAGGAATCTGTAGCTCCGGGCAGGAAGCCACGCTTGAAGTGTTCCCTGGGCCTGAGGTTATGGATGGTAACAACCTGTTTCAGTCCTTCCCAGTCGCCCGGGATGGCGAAGGCGACAGCGTAGTCCTTGTCCTCTGGACGCAACGATCGTGTCGGCACTACCAGTACCTCATCGGCAACTGATCCCTCGGAGATGTGCAGCTTGCAGCCGCTGACAATGATGCCATCACTGCGCCTCTCTTTGATCCGTACGTAGGCATCCGGGTCTGGCTGGTCAGCAGGCCTCCGCATCCTATCGCCCTTGACGTCCGTCTGGGCGCAGCAGCCCACCAGGTCTTCGGTTTGGAAGCGAATAAGCCATTTCTTGAAGTTCTCGTGGTACTGTGTGGCGCCTTTGTTCACCTTGTCCGCTTCGTAAGAAACATTGTAGATGGCATTGACCGCGTCAATGCCCATGCACCGCTGGATGCATCCGGCCACTTTCTGGCAGAGCATACGGGTCATGTCCTGCTTCTTGTGCAGGTCATCGGGGTTCTGGTGGATGTGGGTGAAGCGGCTGATACGCTCGCCGGTGAGATGGGAGATGGCGGTGCATAGGTCCTGGTTCTCTGGCTTGGCAGCTTCGTCAAATGTGGTGCCGATGGTATTTATGCAGTCCATTTGTAGCTCATCTGTACGATCGATTGGCGCGCCATTGTAGTAGCTGTTTCGCTTCATTTTTGCCAGACCCTGTATATACTGCTCTTTTGTCCTCATTTTTCCCTCCTTGCTCAATGATAACTAAAGTTTCAATAGTTCAGTTATTCGCGAACTGATGTGGTCTATAGTATAGCTCGCGCCGCACTGGCAAGCAAATTCTCAGGCTTTTTGGGGTTGGTAAAAGAGTGAGTGAACCGGGGAATAAGGGCTGTGCCCCGCCTCGCTAAGATTCTTTTCCCAGCAGATGACTCAGCATTTTGTCATATCCAGGTGGATGCGGTGAGTCATATCTCAAAAACGTGGGAAGCGGATACCTGAAAACACCAATCTTATGACCTATTTCCAAACCTTGAATCGTTTTCTCAATCTTGCTCATGGGTATCGAAAAGGCGCACTCGTAATCTTGAGTGTGAGGAATCAGCCGTTCCCCAAGGCTTAGCAGGGTGAACTGGCACTCGTCTTTTTCGATAGTCCGGGTGATATAGGTTGTACATCCGGCCCCTATAGCCAAAGTGGTGTCTAGACCTGTCTTGCCTGTCCCAGTGAGGTAACCCGTAAGGAGCATCCATATTTGAGCTGGATTGCCATAAACCAGGATAAGATGTGGTTCAAATGCAGCCCTATTTAGAGGAGCCATGAGTACATTCTTGTACTTACCATATTCAAATTTGGGGAGGTTTTCAATAGCCGTTGCTGCCTGTTTTTTGCTCATCCCCCATAACCCAAGGGACTCCTGGAAGCTCCCATCAACGACATCTGGCAGCAGAGGTAAGAATCCCATACTTATACCAGCAACGTAACAGCTCTGAAACTTGTCAACAGCTATAGTCCAGCCATAGCGCCGCGCCATATTAATTGCGTGACACAACGAAATAGTTATTCCCACGTCTTTTTGGGGTATCCTAGCCTTGTCAGGAAGTTCTTTTTCGGATTCGCACATCCGAATTGCGAGTGGAAAGGTTTGCGGTCGCAAATAGTAAGTCAATGCCTCATCGATTTGTTTTAGATTTGCCATGTTCTGTTCCTCCTTTGTTAGGCATACATATCTGATAAACGAGAAGCCCCATCAGGTTTTGGAAAACCTTACCTGTTACAGAATTTATGTTTTATCTTCGGGGTGCAGCCCCGACAAGTCGGGGTACCTTGTCAGAATTCTCGCCTGTTTTCCAGCGCTTGCCCCAAGGTTAGGTCATCAGCATATTCCAGCTCAGCACCGAAGGGCAAGCCACGAGCCAGGCGAGTGACGCGAACGCCCAGAGGCGTGATAATCCGTTGCAGATACATAGCCATAGTTTCGCTCTCTACATTGGGATTGGTTGCGACAATTACTTCGGTTACTGGGCCATCTTTGAGACGAACCAGAAGCTCCTTTATCTTTAGTTCTTCAGGCCCTATACCCTGTGTCGGGCTGATAGTTCCATGAAGCACGTGATAAACGCCGTTATATTTCCCCGTCTGCTCTAAAGGAAGGATATCTGAAGGTTTCTCCACGACACAAATTTTAGAATGGTCACGCTCTTTATCTTGACAAATGCGACAAGGGTCACAATCAGTGTTGTTAAAACAAAGCGAACAAAGCTTTATCTTTTCCTTCAGTGTTAAAATAGCCTCGGCTAAAGCCTTAGCTTCTTCATCAGGGCTGCGTAAGAGATGATAAGCCAGCCTTTGAGCACTTTTTGGCCCGATTCCAGGCAGCTTATTTAATTCCTCAATTAATCTAGCTATAGGCTCAGCGACAAATCTCATTTTCCCTGACCTTTTACCTTATTGTCATTCTGAGAGCAGCAAAGAATCTCCAGGCTTTTGCCTAAAGTAACCCCGGTATATTGAGACCACCGGTCAAACTGCTGAGGTGCTTATTAACAAGCTCCTGCGACTTGGCAATAGCCTCGTTAACAGCAGTCATGACCAAATCTTGCAGTAACTCAACATCTCCAGCCTCTACCACTTCGGGAGATATCTCCACGGAGTGAACCTTCTGGTGTCCATCAAGCACCACTTTGACGGCACCGCCTCCACTGGTAGCTTCCACGGTAATACTGCCCAATTCTTCTTGGGCTTTAGCCAACTTTGCCTGAAGCTGCTGGGCTTGACGCAATATTGATTTATCCATTTCGTTCCTTTCCTTCGGCTTCGCTCAGGACTACAACTACTCCTCACTAATCTTGGCTCCCATTTCCAGAGCAGCTTTTATTACCGGATTTTCTGTCCTTGCCGGGGACGGGATTTCCCTTTTAGAATCAATTAAAATACACCGTATCTTATAGGACCGACCAAAGACCTCCTTAAGCTTTTTCTCCACCAGATGTCGATATTTGGAGTCTTCGATTTTCTCCTTATGGAAGGAATAATAGAAACCTAACACCAGTGTATCATCCTCAAGAGCTATGGGGTTGCAGGCGCTACGCAAAAAAGCATCCAAATTGCCACTGGAACCTTCCCCGCGCAAAGATTTGATGAACTCCCTCCAGCGGCCACGGAGGTAATCAATGTCCTGAGAAATCCCTTCGCTGGGAACTTCAGAGCTATCCAGTGCTGCAGGAACCTCGCTGGGAACCTTAGAGCTATCCGGTGCTACAGGAACCTTAGCTTCCTCTAAGGACTCAGTTATCTCAGTAGAATCTGCTACCTCCGAAGGTTTAGTTGTAATTAGCTGTTCTTGTCCTGTAGGTAGAGACAAAGCACAACCCAGTAAAGCCAATTCTAAGGACAAAGCGGAGTAATTATCACTTCGAAAATCTATGCTAGAGAAAGACTTAACTGCCTTAAGCAGATAATCCAGTGTAGCATTGGTCGCAAGGCTTCTCATCTCAGCTAAGTCTTCGCTAGTAACATGCAGGGCCTCTTCGCATCGCGATTTAGTCAGCAACAATCCTCGAAGGTATTCTACCAGGCCCAGATTAAACTGGCGAAGGTCAATACCATCGTTATTGAGGCTATTTATGACTCTTAGCCCAGCAGTCACATCCCTACTGACCACATGTTGTGCTAGTTGCCTAACCCGTGAATCCCAGCTAATGCCAAGCTCTGCTTGAAGCTGATCAAGCTCAATTTGGTTGCCATAGTAAGCAATCATCTGTTGCAAAATATTTTCAGCATCTCGAAGGCTGCCGGTAGCAGCACGAGCAATAAGTTCTAAGGCACCAGGCTCGATGTGAATCCCCTCCTTCTCGCATATTAGCTTGAGTTTATCCATTATCTCGGTTTGCTGCAGGCGATGGAAATTAAACCGCTGGCATCTCGATACTATGGTGGCTATCATCTTGTGTGCTTCCGTGGTAGCTAAAACAAAGATTACATGTGGCGGTGGCTCCTCCAATGTCTTCAACAAGGCATTGCAAGCTGCCTCGGTAAGCATGTGGACCTCGTCTATAATATATACCTTGTAGCGAGCAAGGCTAGGGGCGTAATTTGCCTTTTCCCTCAGGCTGCGGATTTCGTCAATGCCACGATTGCTGGCGGCATCTATCTCTATTACATCCAAGGCCCTGCCCTCGGTGATTGAACGACACATATCGCAGGCATTGCACGGCTCGCCACCTGCTTGATTAGGACAGTTGGCTGCTTTGGCTAAGATGCGTGCCGTGCTGGTTTTGCCTGTACCTCGTGGACCGCAAAAAAGATAAGCATGAGCTATCTTCCCACCCTCTACAGCATGACGCAGAGTCTGAGTCACAGGCTCTTGTCCCAGCACCTCGCTTAAGGTCTGCGGCCGCCACTTGCGGTAAAAAACCTCAGAACCCATATATTAAATCTTATTATACCACCCTCCACTTAATCTCTAAAGGAGGTTTTTGCACCAAAGCATGAGTAAAATATCATTTTTTACAGCACACGCAGCGGCTGCCTATAGTACAATGGAATAACAGAAGCAGAATTTCCCGAGGCAGAACTCTACAGCGGCGACGCTAAAGAGCTAGCTGTAGCTGCCTGATTTATCAGGCTTGGGGCACCGAGTTCTTAAAACTTTTACTTGCTGATTTGCTTCTCAGCCCAGTCGCCTGCCCAGGGCACCTTCCACATTTTCCCTGTTCCCGCCTGAATCACAAGGATAATCCACAATATGACCATCAGGATCCAAATAATAGTGCCAAGCACTCCGGCAAAAA
>JAUWFX010000110.1 GCA_030606765.1 Dehalococcoidia bacterium | reverse complement strand
TCGGTCACCGTCAGAGTTACAGTGTAAACACCATCATCATAGATATGGATGGGGTTCTCAGCGGTGCTGTCATATCCATCACCGAAGTCCCAGTACCACGAGACGATGGGGTTGTCTCCGTCTGCTGACAGGTCGGTAAAGTACACAGTCAGAGGGTCACAGCAGCTCTGGACATCGGAAGTAAAGTCTGCCGTCGGCCCTTCATTGGAGGTAATGTAGTTTTCTTTGGTCTCACTATCACTGCAGCCGTGGGAATCGGTCACCGTCAGAGTTACAGTGTAAACACCATCATCATAGATATGACTGGGGTTCTGAGCGATGCTGTCATATCCATCACCGAAGTCCCAGTACCACGAGACGATGGGGTTATCACCGGTGGTGGAGAAGTCGGTAAAGTAGACAGTCAGAGGGTCACAGCAGCTCTGGACATCGGAGTAGAAGTCTGCCGTCGGCCCTTGTAGAGCTGTTACTATCACACTGTCGCTGCCGATACAGTCATTAGCATCGGTTACGGTTACTTCCACCGTGCCACTATCTGTGGCAGTGTAAGTTCCGTCATTAGCCGTCCCGGGAGCTGTGCTCGCAGACCAATCATAATCATAGGTAGGTGTGCCGCCGGTTACACCGGCGGTTATGGTGGTGTCGCTTCCTTCACAGAAGTCGGTATCTCCGGTAAGGTCTACGGTCAGTGTACACCCTTCGATGGTTACCATATAGTCCTCTACTTCACCATCGTCAGCAAGCCCATCATAGGACAAGCCGCCAGCGCTGCTGAAGCGGAAGCGGGCAAATGTCTGGTCGGCTGTTGCCGAGAAAGGCACTGGAAAGCTTAGATTATTGGCTCCCAAACTGAGTGGTTGGCTGGTGAAGATTTGCTCACCAGCGTCTGCCCAGTCGCCATCTTCGTTAAAGTCCAACCAGGCATCCAGATACCCGTCATCCGACGCAGTCACGGTCACATCGGCCGATTGGCCTCTTACCAGTGCTGTCGTGAAATCAACGCCGTCCTCGTCATCGACATTACTGTTATCGTCGCCCGTGGCAGTCGAATTCGGTATGCCGTCCAGTTCCGCGTCAATAGCGGCACCGAGATAGATGTCGCCCACAGTGTGACGGGCTCCATTGCTGGCAAACAAAGTGGGATATTCGGGGTCAGGTGCATCGCCGTAGTCCTTCCCCAGCATGATGCAATTTGGTTCCTCCGGGCGGTCGCAGTCGGGAGCCTGGTCCAGGTTGGGGTTCTGGTTATCGGTTGCCCAGATGAGGCATAACGAGGACGGGTTTCCCAGCGCGGCCCGGCTTACGTACATGTCCACGAATTCGTTGGAAATTCGGTATCCGATTTCACCGAGCATGACTCCCTGAGGTCCCCCAACGCCGGGCGTGCCAGCTCCAAGTTCTCTTTCCCAAAGGGTACTGTTACCGCCATTGTCAGGAGTTCCGGTGATGTAGGCGCCAGAGTCCCCCTTGTTCCATCGTTTTGCAAATCCAATATTTGCAAGGTCGTCCATGAGGGTCAGTTCGCCCAGTAGATCCTTGTTGCCGTCAACGTCGCTCGTATCCGTCCTGTCCTCAAGTATCAGCAGAAATTCTGCATCGTACACACTAGTCCCTTTGACATGGGCCGCCGTCCCCCCGGTATGAAACCACCACTTGTAGCGAGCTACGTCTTGCGACCCTGTACCAGGCCAGCCGGGTGCGGTGACAGTCTCCATGCGCAGGTATATATAATCAGAATCTACGTCGTAATAGAGCGCATAGCCATCGTCATCCATATCCGCCACGTTGCGGTGCGTGTTGCAGCTCCCATTATCGTCCGTAGCTAGCCCCGTCCATATAGTCGGCCATGCACTTGGCGCCGCCACCAGCGGGATAACGGGGGGCAGCACAAGCACGCCGCTATCGAGTCCATCATTTGCCGTTTGAGTAGTTTCTGTCTGAGTTTCATTAGTTGCTGTGGGGGTCTGGTCTCTGTGCCTCCTTGCCGCCACAATATCAGCGGGCAGCATCATGATAATCAACGCCACCACAATCACTAAAGAAAACATTGTCTTTTTCATATCTATCCTCCTCATAGGACTAATTAGCTATTACCAATTAGCTATTACCTTTGTATATATATAGTCGCAAAAAAAGGGATAATCCCTCACTTTTCCTAGTACTTTTTGGGGGTTTTCGAGATTTTCAACCAATTAGTAGATACCAAAGGTACTATGGAATCTACTTTTTTTGCCCTGCCTCCCTTCCAAATATTATGTCTAATGCTAGCACGACCCTTCCATTTTAGTCAAGTAGTACTGGTTAGAAAGTACCAGAACCAGCCCCCAACACCCCTCCACTTTAGCCCTCGATGTTCTTCAGGCAATGAGTCCTAGGTAAAAGGTCACATTACTAAATTCTAGGCAAAACAGTACCAAAACGGTACCGATGGGTGATTCTCAGTGGATAGGAGGGTTGTTATATATAATGTATATTGAAGAAGCTAAAATATTTAGCCATAGCCCTGACGCTGGTTGAAGTAATACTCGTTGCTGCGTTAGCACTCGATGTGTTACTCGCCAGAGAAAGCGCCTCAGCCTACAGTTATTCGTCCGCTTATTATGTGGCACCTGCCGATAATAGCGATTCTTCAAGCTACACTCCTTCCCCACAGGCGACGTATTCTCCCGATGACAGCTATCCGGTTGAGAGGTGGGGGGTAACCAAGATTGAGGCACCTCAGGCCTGGCAAATAACCCGAGGGGACCAGTCATGTATAGTGGCTGTGCTGGATACAGGCATTCACAAGGATAACCCGGATCTGGCTGATAGGGTGGTGGCTGAGGTCAATTTGACCGATAGCCCGACAAGCGATGACCTTTATGGGCACGGGACCCACATGGCAGGCACTATTGCCGCCATCGCCCCGGAATGTCGGCTAATGAATGTGAAAGTGGCTGATGATGCGGGAAGGTGCGAAGCATCGGTGGTAGCCCGAGGCATCATCTGGGCGGTGGACCACGGAGCCAAAGTTATCAACATAAGCCTGTCAATGAAAGCATCGACGGATTTGGAAGAAGCGGTAAACTATGCCTGGAGCCAGGGAGTGATACTTATAGCAGCGGCGGGCAATAAAGGCGGGTCGGAGCCTTCTTACCCAGCTTATTATGTCAATTGCTTTGCGGTGGCCGGCACCAATGAAAACAATTCCCTGGCTTTGTTATCCAGCTATGGCGACTGGGTAGATGTAGCTGCTCCGGGCTTTAACATTTACTCTGAATTGCCCCATAATCAATATGGCTATAAGACTGGCACTTCGGCAGCCGGGGCTCATGTCTCAGGCGTAGCTGCACTGGTTTTCAGTGTCGCTGAGGACGGCAACGGCAACGGCGCTGTCAATGACGAGGTGCGGTGGGCTATTGAAAATAGTTGTACCCCCATCGCTGCGGATGGTGTGGGGCAGGGGCTGGTCAACGCTTTCCAGGCGGTAACAGAGACAATATCTTCACCTTCACTCTAAACCTCCTCCTATAAAAGCGGGAGCCCTTTTGTGGGCTCCCGCAGATTGAGCTCCCTACGAGAAAGCACTTTTTAGACAGCCTTGTGGAGCTTAAATATGGTTATTCCTCCCCTGGCGGGAGTCTGTAGGGTCGGGGCTTGTCCCCGACCTGAGGCGGAGATGAACTCCGCCACTACGATTAGTCATTGCGAGCTGAAGGCGTGGCAATTTCCTGAGATTGCTCGAGAAGCCTATCCTGAGCATTATGAGATTCCTCCCCTTCATTTCGTTCAGGGTCAGAATGACATGGAGTGAAGAGCCCTGAATGACACCTCTCTTCTGTCATTGCGAGGCCGACTTTGTCAGCCGAAGCAATCTCGTGGAGGGGCAGGGGATTGCCGCGCACCTTCCATGTGCTCTCAATGACATCCGAAGCTTTAGCCCTTTGTTGCACGACTCTGAAGGGTCGCACTACAGAATTTGGAGGTGAAGAATTCCCTGGATATTCAAGACAAATCTGAAACCGAAGCTAGAACAAAACTAAACAGCTATATAATCTGAAGGGGGATTATGTACCGAAATTATGAGGGAGGCTATAATCACTTTTCGTGGTTGTTTTCCTCGTGGTTGTTTTCCTCCAGGTTAGCTCGCATAGCCTTCCGAGCCCGCGACAGCAATCCCTCAACCGACTTTGGTGAACGATCCATAACCTGACTTATCTCTAGCACGGGCATCTCTTCGAGGTATTTCAATATCAGCACCTCTTGATAATCCTGAGGCAGGTCCCCCAAAGCTTGATGAACTGATTGGCGAATCTCTTCAGACTCTAGCACAGTGAAGGTCGCTGGTTCATCGTTCCCGGTTTGCTCCAGCTGCTTCATAGCATCAAAATCGGGGGGCGATTCCTCGGGTTTAGGCTCTCGCAACTTGCAACGATAAAAGTCATTTAGCTTGTGAAATGCGATGCTGCGCAGCCAGGTATAAAGCTGGCTGTCACCGCGGAATTTATCCAGTGAACCCAGGGCAGCAAGGAATGTTTCCTGAACCAAATCCTCAGCTGCAGCATGGTCTCGGTCTACTTGTTCAAATACCAGAGTGTAGAGTCTGCTCCTATGAATATTATAGAATTCCTCCATGGCTGCGCTGCCGCCCGAGCGCAGCTTCTCGACCAGCTTAGCTTCATAACTTTGAGAGGTAGAATCAGCTACTTTCATGTCGCCTCTATCTATTACATTCTGCTACCTAAGTATCTTTAGCATATCAGCCAGCCACGTTCATGGGAATCACCCATTTGTACTTTTTGTAGTAGAAAATAGTACTATGACCCTCTGGAAATGACGCCTGCATACTCAGTATTGCCGCTTTGTCATTGTGAACCGCAGGCGTGGCAATCTCCTGAGATTGCTCGAGAAGCCTATCCTGAGCGCTATGGGATTCTTCGCGGAGTTTATCCTGAGCGGAGTTAGATTCTTTGCTCCGCTTAAAATGACATGGAGTGAAGGGCCCGGAATGACACCTCTCTTCTTTGATTGCGCGGCTGACTTTGTTAGCCGAAACAATCTCGTGGAGGGGCAGGAGATTGCCGCGCCCCGACAAGTTGGGGCTCACAACGACAGAAAGAGAACAACAATGACGTACGAGGCTAAAGCCTTGTACGCTGAAGATTAACGGTCATTCGAGCCTGGCTTTGCGCCTGAAGTAATAATAGCCACCATAGCCAAGGAGTACTATGCCCACGACAATCCCGGCAACCAATCCTGCATTGGACCTGGCTTCCGCTGCGGGGTTTGTGGACACCAGCAGGCGAACATATAACCTTATGGCCAACAGGTCACTGGATTCAGCAGCGACTCCCAGCCATATCTCCCAGTCCCCGCCTGCCCATTGTTGCTCCCGCGGTATAACTACCGTTACTGTTACATTGGCCCCAGAGTTAGAGGCTACTTCGATTTCTTGAGAAGGAAAGCTTATCCAGCTATCATCGGGGAATTCAGCCCTCCCTTCCCTTCTGTCCTCTTCCGGAGGCTGAAAAGTAGCGATGGTAAAATTATTAGCTAGCTCTTCTTTATTGTGAATGGTCAGTTCGAATTCTGTTGCCTCTCCCGGGGGCAAGTCATCTATGTGTACCTCGGCGGGGGAGACGCTGAAGTTAACGTCCTGAGCCAGAGTAGAAGAAGGCAGCAGGATGACCAGCAAAGCGGCAATGAGCCCGGCTAATTTGATACGCCTTATCATCAGGCAGTTACTGCGCTTATGGTGATCTGGGTTTGCATCTGCCTGCCACCAACGAAGTAGGTCGGCGTTAGCAATTTCAGGCCAAATTGCTTGGTATCCCCGGGGGCCAAGCTTGAGCCACCACTATAAGGCCAGAATTCGCCTTCTGTCTTAGTGATAGGGACATAACCGTCGCCCAAAGGTCCTCGTGTGGTATCGCCCGATATGCGGAATTGTAACCCGTACACGTTGTCCCCATTAGTGCCATCGCTACTCAGCGTCCATTTATAGGCGCTGGGATTATCAATCCACTCA
>JAUWFX010000126.1 GCA_030606765.1 Dehalococcoidia bacterium | reverse complement strand
TAAGGAGGCCTCTATGGAAGTAAAAAACAAGGCAAGGGGTATTGCCTATGATACCAATGTGTCTAAAGTCACCGTCGTCGGTGTCCCCGACCATCCTGGCATTGCTGCGGCAATCTTTGAGCCCCTGGCTAGAGCAAATATAAGTGTAGATACCATCGTCCAGAATGCCAGCATTAATAATATTACCGATCTCACGTTTACGGTAGCTCGAAATGATTTGATTAAGGCGATGTCTATCGTGGAGCCAGTGGTTAAATCTGTGGGGGGTAAGCAATGTGTCACCGATTCTACATTGGCCAAAGTTAGCATTGTAGGTACTGGCATGCAAAATACACCGGGCTATGCTGCCAGAATGTTTCGCACTCTTCATGAACAAGGCATTAACATCCAGTTAATTACCACCTCCGAGATAAGGATAACCTGTATTATCTCTGAGGATAGGGTTAAGGATGCTGTTCAAACACTGCATCAAGCTTTTGAGCTAGAGAAAGAAACTTGACAATCTTGGCTTGACATCGTAAGTATAAGGTTATGGAAATGTATATAGCCTCCTACCAACAGGAAGAGGAAGAGAAAGCTCGCTTAAGACAGCGACTGAGCAAGGAAGCCATCGATTTAGCCCTTCAGGGTAGGTGGGAGGAGGCTGAAGCGGTAAACAGGGACATAATTGAGAGATTTCCTACTGATGTCGAGGCTTATAATCGCCTTGGTCGAGCTTTGACAGAGTCAGGGGATTTTGACAGAGCTAAGGAAGCCTATTTTAAGGCTTTGGAGCTTGCCCCTGATAATGCTATTGCCAAGAAAAACCTGGCCCGTTTAACTAGCTTATCAGAGTCTATGGCGACCTTGCGTAGCGACCCTCAGAAAGCTTCGAGCCGGAGAACTCAAGCTCGAAGAGTTGCTCTTGACCTTTTTATAACTGAGATGGGCAAAGCTGGGGTGGTTAATCTTCATAATATGGCTCCAGGCGAAGTCCTAGCTAAGATGGGGTTTGGTGACCAAGTGTACTTGGAAGCAAGAGGGCAGCACCTGATTGTGGCGAGTCAGAGTGGAGAATATTTGGGAGAGGTGGAGCCAAGACAGGGATTGCGCCTCATTAAACTAATGCAAGGTGGAAATAGATACGATGTGGCAATTCTCAATGTAGAAGAAGATACAGTACATGTGATTATTAAAGAGGTGTATCAACATCCCAACCAAGTGGGACGTCCCTCCTTTCTTGTTAAAGCTACAGAGCATCTGCGCACGCGTATTAAACAAAGCCTCCTCAGGCGAGGAATTATTACTGACGAAAATGAGGCCTCGCCTGAGCTTGGATATCTTGAGGAAGAAGAAGAGCTTGGCCCCGAAGAAGAATCTTTGCCTGAAGGTTTCACCGTCGTTGGGGAAGATGGTGAGAGAGGAATTGAGATTTGATGGAAGCCTCAATAGTAAAGCCTGTCGATATCGAAGAGGAGATGAAAAGCTCCTATCTGGACTATGCTATGAGTGTCATCGTCTCGCGAGCCCTGCCTGATGTGCGTGATGGCTTGAAGCCAGTGCAGCGACGTGTTTTGTACGCTATGGATGGCTTGGGGTTACGATACAACAGTCCATACAAAAAGAGTGCCCGCATTGTTGGTGAAGTCATGGGGAAGTATCATCCCCATGGAGATTCCCCGATATATGAAGCTATGGTACGCATGGCTCAGGATTTTTCTCTGAGATATCCCTTAGTTGATGGGCAGGGTAATTTTGGCAGCGTTGACAATGATCCACCAGCGGCAATGAGGTATACCGAAGCTCGCCTTTCCAAAATTGCCGAGGAAATGTTAGTTGATATCGAAAAGGATACTGTCGCCTTTGTTCCCAACTTCGATGATTCTCTCCAGGAACCCTCTGTCTTGCCCGCCAAGTTGCCTAATTTACTAGCTAGTGGTTCTTCAGGCATAGCTGTGGGAATGACGACAAACATCCCTCCTCATAACTTAGACGAGATATGTGATGCCATTGTCTATCTAATTGACAATCCCCAAGCCACTGTAGAGGAACTAATGGAGTTGGTCAAAGGTCCCGATTTTCCCACTGGCGGGATAATTTGGGGGAAAGGGGGCATAGACAATGCTTATACTACAGGTCAAGGGAAAATCATACTTCGAGCTAAAGCCAACGAACTAACTAGCAAGGCAGGCAAGAGACAAATAGTTGTTACTGAACTTCCCTATCAGGTAAACAAAGCAGCTTTGGTAGAGAGGATAGCTGAGCTGGTCAAAGTAAAGAAAATTTCGGGGATAGCTGAGGTGCGTGATGAGTCGGATAGGGAAGGCATGCGCATTGTTATCGAACTCAAAAAAGAAGCACAACCTCAACAGGTACTTAATAACCTCTACAAGTATACTGCGATGCAATCTGCCTTTCACATCAATATGGTTGCTTTGGTTAATGGACAACCTAAAGTAATTAATCTTAAAGAGGCGCTAATTTCTTACATTGACTTTCGTTCTCAAGTCATTACCAGGAGGTCTCAGTTTGAACTTGATAAGGCAAAGGATAGGGCTCACATCCTCGAGGGCTTCAGAATTGCCCTAAGCAATATGGAGCAGGTGATCAAGATTATTCGACAGTCTCAAACCGTAGAGTCCGCTCGTGCCAATCTAATGGCAGCTTTTGCTCTGTCACAGATTCAAGCGCAAGCTATCCTTGATATGCCGCTTCGTAGATTGGCTAAGCTAGAGCAAGACAAAATAACTGAGGAATATGCCGCTGTGATAAAGAATATTTCCTATCTTGAGGATTTGTTAGCTAACCCTCGGAAAGTATTATCACTTGTTGCCCAGGATGCTGAGGAGCTCAAATCCAAGTATGGTGATTCCCGGCGAACCGTAGTGGAAGCAGAGGAAATCGAACAATTTCGTACGGAAGATCTTGTTCCTCATGAGGCAATGGTAGTTACCTTGACGCACAGGGGGTTTATTAAAAGAATTCCTGCCAGCACTTATCGGCTGCAACACCGTGGCGGAAAAGGCGTCATGGGAATGGTAACCCGGGGTGGCGATACAGTGAACCACATCTTGTTAGCTGACACTCATGATAATCTTCTTTTCTTTACCAGCGCTGGTAAGGTTTACTGTGTTAAATGCTACGAGGTTCCCGAAGATTCTTCCCGCATGGCCAAGGGAATAGCAATTGTTAATTTATTACCTATTGACCTGAAAGACGAGGTAACTGTGTTGTTATCCTTAGCAAGTTTTCCCTCAGATAAGTTCTTATTACTGGCTACTAAGGGTGGCGTGATAAAAAAGACTACACTAAGCAAATTTGCTTCGATAAGGAGGAATGGCATTATTGCCATGGGGCTCAGAAATGAAGATAAGCTGGTCTCAGCTGGAGTGTTTGCTGATGAAGATGAGGTCATCCTGGTGAGTCGAAATGGACAGGCTATAAGATTTATGGTCAAAAGCTTGAGGACAGCGTCTCGAACTAGTGGCGGTGTCCGTGGCATACGCCTTGTTGACGATTATGTTGTTGGTATGGGCATTGTCCTTCCCGATGCTTATGTGCTCACAGTAACCGAAAAAGGTTTTGGCAAGCTGACCCCGATAAAAAACTATCCTGTTCACAATAGGGGAGGCAAGGGGGTGAGGGCTTATAGGGTTGGCCCGAAAACGGGTAATCTAGCTGTGTCCAAGCTTGTTTCCTCGCAAGGCTCCCTGGTGATGTTATCAGCCAGGGGCAACGTGGTGAACATTCCTATGGAGCAGGTATCAATTCAGGGCAGGGGTGGCCGGGGAGCCAGGCTAATGGGCTTAGCCGAAGGTGATAGCGTGGTTTCGGCCACCTGGGTTTTTCGGCAGGATGAAATCTTGCGAAATCAGCTTTAGCCCCTTTGGGGAAATACAAATCTAAACTCTAAATTATAAACGAATTTGAGTTTAGAATTGAGAAAGTAGGATTTCAGGTGGGATGGTAGAGATTATTCGAGAATTAGCCTTGACCTTTGTCCCTCTGTTTGTCGCCATGGACCCCATGGGTAATTTGCCTATCTTTCTCGCATTGACGCAAGAAGTAGCGCCTAAACATCGTAGGCGTGCAGTACATGTAGCCACACTTACGGCTCTTGGTATAGGTCTGGGATTTGTTGCTATCGGCAAAGCTATTTTTTTGCTTCTAGGCATTGAGGTAGCTGATTTCTTAATGGCTGGCGGCATCATTTTGCTGATTTTGGCCATCAGGTATTTAATCACCGGTAAGGCGGTAGAAGCCGAGGATGTGTCAGCCTCCGAGATGATAGGCGTTGTGCCTCTAGGCACTCCTCTGGTTGTCGGGCCAGCGGTGCTTGCTACTTTGTTATTGCTTATTGGTCAGTATCGTATCATTATTGTGATTTTGTCCTTTATCCTTAATCTAGTGATACAGTGGGTGCTTTTCAGGCAAGCTGACCGAATTGTCAATTTTCTGGGACGTACCGGCGTGAACGCTATATCTAAAATAGTTATGTTACTTTTAGCTGCTATTGCTGTGAAGCTGATTCGCGAGGGCTTTATGATAATTTTGGGCTGAAATCTGCCATGAAGGGATGCGACGAGGTTCAAACCTCATTGACACCTGGGGGATCATCATTATCAATATAGACATAAAGCCAAAGTTTTAGCTCAAATACAGGAAGAATCTAGCCCACTTGTTAACGATAAAGACGACAAAAATCTTAAAAAGCTATTGACATATTCGTAATATATAATGTATATCCAACATAAGGAGGTTATTATGTTTTGTTCTCAATGTGGCGCGGAAAATCCTGAGGGGGCTAAGTTTTGCTCCAAGTGTGGCGCTGGGCTGGGTGTTGCTGCAACGCCAACTGAAGGTGCAGCTACGCCAGAGGCGGAGAGTAGCACAGGTTTGTCAGCCAATGTAGCCGGGCTTCTTTGCTACGTGGCTGGGTGGATAACGGGAATAGTTTTCATCGTCCTTGAAAAGAAAAGTATCTTCGTTAAATTCCATGCCTGGCAATCCATCATGACCTTCGGTGTGCTGACAGTAGCGCATCTTATTTTAAGCACAATACTCAGAGCGATCGCAGTCGCGACTTTTTTACCCGGCCTTGCGATTTTTGCCGGAGTGCTTGGCACTATTATTTGGATCCTGATGGTCATATTGTGGATTATCCTTGTGATTCAGGCGGGAACAGGGAAAATGTGGAAGGTGCCCTGGGCAGGCGACTGGGCTGAGAAGCAAATCAGCAAGTAAA
>JAUWFX010000163.1 GCA_030606765.1 Dehalococcoidia bacterium | reverse complement strand
GGAGCCTCGCTTTGATGCTGAGGGTGTTGCCAAGATATTCACCATCAACCGCCGGGCGGATGGCTTCTTTATGGAAAAGCATGTGAAACTTGACCCGGTAGCTACAGCTACAGATGGAGTGTTCATCGCTGGTTGCTGCGAAGGTCCCAAGGACATTCCTGATACTGTAGCGCAAGCTTCAGCCGCCGCCGCTAAAGCTCTGTCAGTGATAAGCAGAGGCCGAATTGTAATCGAGCCTACCATAGCCCAGGTGAATGAAGCTTTATGCCAGGCTTGTGGACGTTGCGAAGAGATTTGCGATTTTCACGCCCCCAAGGTTATCAGCAAGGATGGACTTAGAGTCTCCAGCGTTGACGCGGCGTTATGCAAGGGCTGTGGGGCTTGCGCCGTTGTCTGCCCCACCGGTGCTATGTCAATAAGGCATTCCACCCGAGAGCAAATAAACAGTATGGTCGAGGCGTTATTAGAGGTATAGGATGGCTGAATTTGAACCTAAGATCATAGCTTTCGCCTGCAACTGGTGCACCTATGCGGCCGCTGACATTGCTGGAACAAGCCGTATTCATTACCCGGCTAACGTGCGTATTGTCAGGGTAATGTGCAGCGGAATGGTAGACCCGATATACGTTCTCAAAGCCTTTGAAATGGGTGCCGATGGGGTTTTGGTTGCTGGCTGTCATGAAATGGATTGCCATTATCTTAATGGTCCGCTGAAGTGCGATGCCATGTTTGAGAAGCTGAAGAGAGTGGTCAATACACTTGGCTTGGAAGGTGAGCGCCTGAGGCGAGAGATGATCTCCACTTCTGAGTCGCCAATATTTGCCCAAGTAATCAAGGAGATGGTCGAGCAGCTTAAGAAATTAGGTCCTTCGCTTCTCCGGGAAGGGGTCAAAGTGTGAATCTCGAAGATATTATCAAGGAAACAAAGACTTACTACTGTCTGGAATGTGGCAAGTGTACGAGCATATGTCCCGTCGCTAGATATAATTCATCTTTCTCTCCGCGGATGATGATTGAAAATGCTCTTCTGGGCTTTGAGGATGAGCTGGTGTTCAATCAGAACCTCTTTTCCTGCCTTACTTGCTATACCTGCCAGCAGGAATGTCCCAGTGATGTTGACTTTCCCGTCTTCGTACGGAACGCCAGAAGTATAGCCCAAGACAATGGGCAACATGGTGTTTGTGCCCACTCTGGACAACTGCAATCTCTGGCGAGACTTATGACAAGCCCTACTATTAAGCAAAAGAGATTGGAATGGCTTTCCAAGGAGTATCGTGTTTCAGAAAACAGCGATGTTCTTCTCTGGGTGGGATGTGCCCCATATTTTGAGCCCATCTTTGAGGACATCGAGTTTAGTGCTCTTGACATAATCAAGGCAAGCCTGAGGATTTTAAACTTGCTGGGGATCGAGCCCAGATTGCTTGCAAATGAGAAATGCTGTGGACATGATGCGCTTTGGACTGGCGATATAGAGACATTTAAGAAACTGGCCGAGCACAATGCCACCCAAATTAAGGAGGCCGGGGTCAAGAAGATAGTTTTTTCCTGTCCCGAGGGTTATCGCACATTTAAACTGGACTATCCCAATTATGTGGATTTGGGTTGTGAAGTGCAGCATATCTCTGAATTATTGGTGGAGAAGATAGGGCAAAACGGAGTGAAATTTAAGGAAATCAAGAAAAAGGTCACCTATCAGGACCCTTGTCGGTTAGGAAGGCATTTAGGTGTGTATGATGCCCCGCGTAAGGTGCTTGAGTCAATTCCTGGCATAGAATTGGTTGAGATGAAACACAGTGGATGGGAGTCCATTTGCTGTGGCACCAGTGCTTTTACCAATTGCGACTCGTATTCCAACATGCTGAGGGCTGAGAGGTTATCTGAGGCAGTGGAGACAGGAGCAGATTTGCTCATCACCGCTTGTCCTAAATGCCAGACCCATTTCAGATGTGCCATGGTGGATAAAGGAGAGGAGCATCGACCGACTCCGAAGATTGAGGTAATGGATTTGGCAAACCTGGTAGCAAATGCCATGGGAGAGTAATAATGAGTAACGGTGAAAACGGACGTAAATCGGTACTAGTAGTCGGTGGTGGCATAGCTGGAATTCAGGCTTCACTTGACCTGGCCAATATGGGCTTTAAGGTATATTTGGTGGAAAAGTCGCCCAGCATCGGGGGAAGAATGGCACAACTGGATAAGACCTTCCCCACCAATGATTGTGCCATGTGTATCCTTGCCCCCAAGATGATTGAGGCCAATTCCCATCCCAATATAGAGCTCCTAACTTATTCTGAAATAGAAAAAGTCTCTGGAGAAATAGGGAAGTTCACGGTTAAGATAAAGAAAAAGGCGTCTTTTGTTGATTGGAACAAATGTACAGGATGTGGCCTCTGTGTGGAAGGATGCCCCGTCATTATACCAAACGAATTCGATCAGGGGATTGGAAACAGAAAGGCTATATACATGCTCTTCCCCCAGGCTGTTCCTAAGAAATGTGTTATAGACAAAAGAGAAGAGCGTCCCTGTAAAGCGGCCT
>JAUWFX010000069.1 GCA_030606765.1 Dehalococcoidia bacterium | reverse complement strand
ACTCTGCCACTGAAAAGCAGTGACATCTGGCTCCAAACCATTTGAGCTTGGTGAAGCTCCTTTGATATATCTCACCAAATTTTCTGCCAATGCTCTGGCTCGCTCAAAGATACCATCAGTAATGGCCAGTGAGGCTACCTTCCTTTGCACCAGGGCAAACCCCACTGCCCTAGCCACCCCACCAGCACCCAAGATGACCACTTGCTTTCCTTCAGGGTCAAGGTGCCCTTCTTTGTCTAGCGCCTCGATAAAACCATAGGCGTCAGTATTAAAACCCAGAAGCCTATCATCTTTTTTGACTATGGTATTGACAGCACCGACCAATTTCACCAGGTCGTCAACTCCGTCCAATAAAGGCAAAACGGCTTCTTTATAGGGCACGGTTACGTTAGCTCCAACATTTTGAGGTTTTCTTAAATCATTCACTATGTCTTGGAGTTGGGCTGGGCTTGTCTCCCAGGCTTCATAGCGAATATCAAGTCGATAATAATCCAAGGCCGCTTGCTGGAAATAAGGAGAGATAGAATGCTTAAGGGGATAACCGATGAGGCCTAGGTATCTTGGCATTGTTCTTTATCCCTCAAGCTATCTAGAAAACCCTGGAGAATAAAGGCCGCCGCTATGGCATCTACTTCGGCTTTAACCGGAAAGCTGTGATTTTTGGCTCCTCTTTTTGCCCTGGAGCGCAGTTTGTTTCCCTTGCCACCAGCTTCCATCATCAAGCGCTCGGCAGCTTTGGTAGAGAGTCGCTCATCCCATAGTTGTACATCAAGCTGGTTGAGATTGTTTTGCTTCGCTCGCTCTGACAATTTGTCAGCGAAAGCTGTTACCTTGCCAGCTTGTTTTCCCAGTTCGCCATTTAAGCGGCGAGGCAAGCCAACTACAATGCGCTCTGCCTTATATTGCTCCACAAGCTTGAGAATCTCATCTATAAAGACATCTTCGTCTTTATTGGTGAACACGGTTAAGGGGGTCGCCAAAATCCCCTGGGGGTCGCTTATAGCTACTCCAGTTCTCTTATCTCCGACATCTAGCCCCAAGCTGCGCATATCAAACCTTTTGAATCAGTTTATGGACCAATTGCAGGGCCTCGTCAATCTTGGCGGCATCTTTTCCGCCGGCTTGAGCCATCGCAGCCTTGCCACCACCACCCCCACCGGTAACTTTGGCTACTTGATTAATAATATCGCCGGCATGAAACCCCCTGGCTATCAAGTCAGGAGTCACCATAGCCAAAAAATTAGGCTTGCCATCATAGACTGTAGCCAAAACTACTATGGCGCTCTTTAGCCTGTCTCGCAATATATCGCCCATTTCCCTGAGGATAGGTATGGTCAATGGTGGCACCTTAGCAGCCAGAACTGTCACACCGCTCACTTGCTCGGCTTGCCCAGGCAAATCCTCCACTATTCTGCGAGATAGCTCCCTTTCTAGTGAAAGCACTCTTTTACTCTCTGTTTCCAGCTCACTGATAAGGATTTTCACCTTGTTGGGAACTTCGTCAAGCGAGCCTTCTACTTCTTTGGCTACGCTTTGCAAAGCAATTAAGCGAGATTCAATTAGAGATTCAGCTTTTCTTCCCGTTATCGCTTCAATACGATGCAGCCCTGTACCAATGCTGCTTTCACTGGTTATCAGGAATATGCTAATTTCTCCTGTTGAACTCACATGAGTGCCACCACAGAGTTCTTTGCTTATTGCTGGCTCCCCGATTTCCAGCATCCGAACTTCTTCTCCGTACTTTTCTTCAAATAAGGCGATGGCCCCCTCAGCGATGGCCTGCTTATAGAGGAGTACTTTTGCTTCTGCTTTCAAGTTCTGGCGTATCCATTCATTGACTTGCCTCTGAATTTCATTGAGCTGCCCTTCAGTTATCTGTCCTAAGTAAGAGAAGTCAAATCTAAACCTTTCCGGCTCTACTAACGAGCCTTTTTGCTCAATACGCTTGTCCACTATCTGCCTTAAAGCAGCTTGGAGGAGATGGGTAGCAGTATGGTTGCGAGCAATATCCAGGCGCCGAGCGAAATCAACTTTGGCTTCAACTTCCTCACCAACAGATATGCTGCCTTCAACAACTTCTCCCTGGTGGACAATCACATCAGAGGGCGTTCTAATAGTATTTACGATGGCTACTTTCCCCTTTTGGCTGCTGATTTCGCCAGTATCCCCTACCTGCCCACCCATCTCTCCATAGAAGGGCGACCTATCTAGTGTTATGTCAACTTCATGTCCCTGGGAAGCAGTTTGTACGGGCTTTTCCTCGACTGCTAATTTAATGACTTTAGATTGGGAAGAAGCTACCTTGTAGCCAACAAAATCTGTTTGCTTACGTATGGCCGTAAGCTTGCCCTTGACCGTTGCTTTCCCTGCGCTGTGACCACTTAAGTCGACGAACTTCTGTCCTGACCTAGCTCTTTCCCGCTGTCTCTCCATCGCAGCCTGGAAACCTTCCCAGTCTATAAATAGGCCTTTTTCCCCGGCAATCTCAGCGATTAACTCTGGGGGAAATCCATAGGTGTCGTAAAGTCTGAATACCTCCTCACTTGTTAGCCCCCCTCTCCCCTGAGCTGAAGCTTCGCCAATGAGCTTTTCCACCAAGTTAAGTCCGGTATCTAAGGTAGTAATAAACTTTTCCTCTTCAACTCTAATTACCTCGGTAATCAGGCTCTGATTAGCTATAAGTTCGGGATATATGTGGCTCATTGTGCTAACGGCAACTTCAGCCATTTCATTAAGGAAGGGGTCATTCAATCCCAGTTTCCTGCCGAAGAGCGAAGCACGCCTGAGTATCCGTCGCAGGATATATCCCCTGCCCTCGTTGGAAGGCATTACGCCATCAGCGACAAGAAAGGCAATGCCGCGTGAATGCTCAGCCACAATTCGAATGGCTTGGTCGATATTCTCGTCCCGTCCATATTTTTTTCCGGACAATCGACAAATGCGGTCTACCAAAGGGAAAAATAAGTCCGTTCCATAAGGGGAAGACTTGCCCTGGATAGCGGCTAAAGTCCTCTCCAGTCCCATACCGGTATCGATATTCGGTTTGGGTAAGGGAGTGCGTTGTCCACTTTGGTCTTGATTGTATTGAGTGAATACCAGATTCCATATCTCAGAGAAGCGACCGCAGTCGCAATTGGGCTTGCATTCAGGTCCGCCGCAGCCAAATTCTTCACCAAGGTCATAATGAATCTCGCTGCATGGTCCGCAGGGACCGGAATCACCAACGGGACCCCAGAAATTATCCCCCTCGCCGAATCGCAATATCTTCTCAGCGGGGACTCCAACCTCTTGCCAACAGGCGAAGGCTTCACCATCGTCAAGGTAAATAGTTATCCAGAGCTGCTCCTCAGGCAGTTTCAAATACTTGGTAACAAACTCCCAGGCCCAGAAAATAGCTTCTTTTTTAAAATAATCACCGACACTGAAATTACCCAGCATCTCGAAGAAGGTAAGGTGTTTGCTATCACCAACCGAATCTATATCAGTGGTGCGAAAGCACTTCTGGCAGGAAGCTAATCGCCGGCCAGGTGGGGCCTCCAATCCCAGGAAATATGGCTTAATTTGCACCATGCCAGCGCTGGTCAACAGTAAAGTGGGATCTTTATGAGGCACCAACGAGGAGCTGGGGATAATCTTATGCCCCCTGTCCTGAAAAAACCTCAGAAAGGCTTGCCTAAGTTCGTCACCAGTCACTTACCAGTCACCCTCTTGATTTTAGAAGGTGTCAGCTTTAATGTCAATCAGGGTGGAAGAGAGCGTTTAGTAATGTCATTCGGACCTTGGCCATAGTATTAAGATTTCTCTTTATTTTTGAATTTCGGTGCCGAGGTTCTCCCCACCATAAATTTTTTGAAATGTTTTCCCACATCCTCTATAATACAGCGTTCGTGGTAATTGTTGACCAAAAATTATCCTGATGTTAGAACACGAAAATTCAAGTTAAAACTGCGTTGAAGGTAGCACATGTTTATTGAAAGGAGCGTGATATGATTTCGTTTAGCCCAACAGAAGAACAGCAAATGATTGTGAGTATGGTAAAACAGTTTGCCAGTGATAAAATGCGCAAAATCTACCGGGAATGCGACGAGAATGGTGAGATTCCTGACAGTGTTATAGATACTGCCTGGAAGATGGGGCTTATTTCCAGCAATATACCTGAGGACTATGGCGGATTTGGCGGGGAGCACTCAGCTATCACAAGTTCGCTGATAGCTGAGGAACTGGCCTGGGGAGACCTTTCCATGACGATGCATATCCTTTGTCCGGCTCTATTTTCTTATCCTGTCTTGGAGATGGGCACTGAGACGCAGAGAAAGAAATATCTGCCGCTTGTCTGTGATGAGAAGTATAAGGCAGCTACTGCTGCCCTCATTGAGCCACACTTTGGTTTTGATCCTTACTCTCTGTTGACCATTGCCCAACCTGACGGCAATGAATACATTCTTAATGGCGAGAAGTGTTATGTGCCCCTGGCTGCTGAGGCCGACTTTTTGCTTGTCTATGCAGCGGAAAATGGCAACAGTCAGGGTTTTATTATTGAAAAAGGTACAAAGGGGCTTGAGATTGGCGAGCGAGAGAAGAATATGGGCATAAAGGCTCTAGCCACATACGAGCTTAGCCTGAAAAGCTGCCGTGTTCCTAAGGAGAACCGGTTGGGTGGTCCGAAGGGATGTGATTTTAACCGTATCATAAATTGCTCACGGGTGGCACTGTCGGCAATGGCAGTAGGAGTAGCTAAAGCTGCCTTCGAATACTCGAGGGACTATGCTAAAGAACGTGTTGCCTTCGGGGAGCCAATCGCCTCCCGTCAAGCAATCGCTTTCATGCTGGCGGAGATGGCAATTGAAATCGATGCAACCCGGCTGATGACCTGGGAGGCTGCCTGGAAGTTAGACCGAAAGGAAGAGGCGACTAAAGAAGCGTCTCTGGTAAAGGCGTATGCTGACGATATGGCTATAATGGTAACTGACCGGGCTGTACAAATTCTGGGCGGGCATGGTTATGTCCGCGAGCATCCGGTGGAGCTTTGGTTGAGGAACGGTCGCGGATTTGTCACTTTTGACGGTATGGCTATAGTATAAAAGGAGGTATTGCGCAATGATAGATTTTGAACTGGCGCCAGAACAACAAGAGGGGATAAAAGCAGCTCACGAGTTTGCCAAAGAGCAATTTCGGCCTGTAAGCCGTTATTACGATGAACATGAACATGAAAACCCCCAAGAACTCATTGACAAGACGTGGAAGAAAAGATACGAAGGCACATTAGCCCTCGGTCTGGATGTAACAGCAGCCCTTAGAATCGAGGAGCTATGCTGGGGGGATGCAGGCCTTTTCTTATGCATTCCCGGCCCGGCACTCGGGGGTGCCGCCATTTTTGCCTCGGGTACAAAAGACCAACTAGGGCGTTTTCTGGGTAGCTTCAATGAAGGCGGACCAAAATGGGGGGCCATGGCGATGACCGAGCCACATGCTGGTTCGGATACCGCCGCTATCAGTGCCACCGCCGTGCGTGATGGTGACGAATGGGTGCTCAACGGTGAGAAGATTTTTGTCACAATGGGGAAACGCGCCTTGGAAGATTCCGATGGCTTTGTGGTAGTCTGGGCGACGGTGGATAAATCAGCAGGACGAGCCGGCATGAAGTCTTTCGTGGTACTAGCCGGAACCCCGGGTATGAGAGTGGAAAAGCTAGAGAAAAAGTTCGGGATCAGAGCCAGTGACACGGCTACTATCGTTTTCGATAATTGCCGTATTCCTCTTGACAACATACTCGGCAGCCCGGACGTTAAGAAAACAGAAACCAGGGGTTTCAGAGGTGCAATGGCAACTTTTGATGCCACACGACCTATTATAGCTGCCCAGGCCATCGGTGTCGGACGTGCTGCCCTGGATTTTATTAAAGAAACACTGGAGAGTAAAGGCATAAAGATACGCTATGGCGTACCTAGGCAGAAGCTCACAGCCCTGGAACGGGATATAATGGAAATGGAAGCGAATTATAAAGCAGCCAAGCTACTTACTTTACGGGCTCTATGGATGATGAGCCAGGCTCAACCCAATAGCCTGGAGTCATCAATGGCTAAGACAAAAGCTGGCCTTGCTGTTACCAAAATCACTCAGAAAGCAGTTGAGATTATGGGGCCGCTGGGCTATTCTCGAAAGCACCTACTGGAGAAGTGGATGCGCGATGGCAAGATAAATGATATCTTTGAAGGAACGGGGCAGATTAATATGCTTGTCACAGCCCGCAGAGTTCTCAACTATTCAAGAGACCAGCTTAAATAAAAGGTAGCATGTTAAAGAGCTGATATTTTGCTGCTTTCTGAAGCATCGGAAGGTTGCTTGCTTGCGCATCAAGTACCTGCTTCTTCATAGACAAACTAGAACTGAGGATGCCCTTTACTATTAGGGCAATCTAGATGGGTGGAGGTTTGGAGGAGGATTATTTCAGTAGGTTGAGATTCAACTCCCTGCATCAACTGGGAATTTAATTATTTCCCCTTCTTCACGTAATCAGTGCACCAAGTGGCATTGGGACGCTCAGGGCGATGACAAGCAGTTCTCCAGTTCCATTTACAACTGTCACAGATGAAGATATTCATGCCAAGGGTTTTTTTGACCCCAAGTTTGAACTTGTCTAGCCAGCTGGGATTGCTTCGCCTCTTCACTTTGCTCGCAGTGGCAGCCGGGGCAATAATATACCCTACATATCCTTAGATAGAGTGGCTAAGAATTCAGCGTTATTCTTTGTCCTAGCTAGCCTTTCCAGGATCCTTTGTGTAGCCTCGCCGTGGTTAGATGAATCGCTATCTATCATAGTAACCACACGCCTGAGCAGCCATACTTGTTTCAAGGTATTTTCATCCAGCAAAAGCTCTTCTCTCCTTGTGCTGCTAGGCGTAATATCTATAGCCGGGAAGATCCTTCGCTCAGATAATTTTCTATCTAAGTGGAGTTCCATGTTACCTGTTCCCTTAAACTCCTCATATATGAGCTCATCCATACGGCTGCCAGTATCCACGAGGCAAGTAGCAATGATGGTTAGACTCCCACCCTCCTCAATGTTGCGAGCAGTGCCGAAGAAGCGCTTGGGAGGATGCAAGGCTGTCGAATCAATACCGCCAGATAAAGTACGCCCGCTAGGAGGCAGGGCTAAGTTGTAAGCTCTTGTAAGTCTGGTAATGCCGTCAAGGAGTATCACCACATCTTTGCCCATTTCTACTAGCCTTTTGGCTCTCTCTAATGCTAATTCCGCTACTCGAGTCTGGCTTTCTACCGGTTCATCGAAGGTGGCAGCAATAACCTCGGCCTTAACTGACCTCTTCATATCAGTGACCTCTTCGGGTCTCTCTCCAATAAGGCAAACCATGAGGTGAATATCATTGTAGTTAGTAGTTATGGCGTTGGCGATTTTTTGAAGAAGCACAGTCTTGCCTGCCTTTGGTGGTGATACAATAAGCCCTCTTTGCCCCCGACCTATAGGTGTCACTAGATTGATTAGGCGGGTGGATAACTCATCTGACGTTGTTTCCAGATTGATGAGCTTATTTGCGAAGGTGGGCGTTAACGAACCGAAATTGCGGCGCGTCCTTACTAGTTCAGCGTCGAGTTCATTGATACTCTCTACTCGAAGTAAGCTGTAGTATTTCTCGCTTTCTTTAGGAGGTCTGGCCTGGCCACAAATAGCATCGCCGTCTCTTAAGTTGAAACGGCGGATCTGGGAATTTGATACATAGACATCATTAGCACCACGCCGGAAAGTATCCTGTCGTAGGAAGCCATAGCCTTCGCTGATGGTTTCCAAGACACCTGTTATAAACATATTTCCCTGCTGCTGGGCTTCTGCTTCCAAGATGCGGTGGACAAGCTCGGACTTTTTCAAAGCAGAGTAGCCAATGATGCCGTACTCCTTAGCCATCGCCTCGAGTTCATCCCGATTTTTACTTTCTAGTTGTGCCATAGTTATCATAGTAGCCTCTTTCTAAATACCTTTCCTTTTTATATCTATGGTTTTTTGGGGCTTTTACAGTAATTCCTCTTTCTCCATAACCTTCTTCCAGTCATTTCTAAAACGCTCAATGCCGATATCTGTTAAAGGGTGTCGTATCATTTGTAGTAACACCTCATAGGGCACTGTGGCAATATGGGCTCCTATTTCCGCTGCCGTTAGACAATGTTGAGGATGCCTGATACTAGCGGCGATAACCTGAGCAGGCAGTTGATAATAGTCCAGATATTCCACAATGTCAGCAACCACTTTCATACCATCCTCACCGATGTCATCTAATCTGCCCACAAAAGGGCTTATAAAAGTGGCTCCTGCTTCTGCCGCCAGCAAAGCCTGGTTCAAGGTGAAGCACAAAGTAAAATTCACCTTTATGTTTTCACTGGCCAGCACCGAGGTTGCTTCCACTCCTTCAAGGCTAGCTGGTATCTTAACCACGATGTTCTCCGCCCATTCGGCTATTTCTCTGGCCTCAGCCACCATTGTTTGGACATCCTGGCTTAATACCTCAGTAGATACCGGACCGGGGACAATGGAGCAGATTTCCTGGACCAATCTTCGATAATCCACCTTGCCTTCTCTCGATACAATGCTGGGATTGGTGGTTACCCCTGTAACCACCCCTAGTCGCACCCCATGGCGAATATGTTCTACATTGGCAGTATCTAAAAATATCTTCATCTTC
>JAUWFX010000092.1 GCA_030606765.1 Dehalococcoidia bacterium | reverse complement strand
GTTATCTTTATGCCCTTCCACTGGCGTGAAGCGGCGGCGAATATCCTCACCAATGATGCTCTTGACCCATTAGCCAAGATTCCTGAGTATAAGGTCTCTGCGGTAAACGCCGTAGGGCGGAGGAAAAAGCTGCGCTGATGAGCGGAGACATACGCAAGGTAGAATCATGGCTGGGCACGCTGGATGAACGCCTTAAGGCCTGGCTTATGTTGCGATTATCTCAGGAGAAATGGTAGCTACTACTGCCACTTCTCTTCTCTCCCCCATCTCCTCTCGGCTGCTAGCTTTCTTGCCCTGTCCAGATCAGCCTGGCTATTTATGTTGAAAAAGCTTAAGTGCTCGGGGTCAAAGCTGTTTACCTCGTCCTCCTCAACGTACTTCACCTTGACCATACTAAAAAGTTCGCTAATCCTCAGTTCATCTTGCTCCAGCAACCCTTGGATGGGGCCTAAACAATTCTTGGAATACACTGCGCAAAGGGGCTCTAATTTATTCTTTATCCGGGGAACAACGACATCAAATGTAGAACAGATCTGAGTCATATATTCAAGCAAGCCAACGCTGAGAAACGGTGTATCACAGCCAACAACGATAGCCCGCGAACTGGATGAGGCTATTAAACCTGAGTAAATGCCCACAAGCGGACCCTTTCCAGGATAAGTATCGGCTACCGTTTTTATCCTTACAGCCGCGGAGCAGGAAATTGCTTCGCCATGAGCAGTCGCTATGATGATTTCTGTGCTGAGGATAGCAAGGCGGTCAACCACCCACTGGATAAGGCTCTTACCTTCAATAACCTGAAGAGCCTTGCTCTGACCAAGCCTTAAACTTTTACCACCGGCAAGAATAATAGCAGTCATGCCCAAAACGCCTGAAATACAAAGCTACGCTAGCATACTGGACAGCGCCAGGCAAGCCGTTGTTGCTTGCCTAATCTTTCCTTCTCTATTAGAATACTAACATAAGCCCATGACAAAGTTTTAATACAAGTTGCTAGCTAAATATAGACCGATAGTTTTTCCCTAACAAACCATGATGGAAGAATTTTATAAGATAGAAGTAAAAGAGATAATGATACCCGTGCATGATACCCCATTTATAAAAGAGAATGCGGTTTGGGCGGACTTTCTTACCAAGCTTTCCCTTAGGGCACACGCATGGGTAGTTAACAATACTAAGGACATGAAAGTGGTGGGGGTAGTAACGGAACACGATATGCTACGTTGCATTATTCCTCCTGGAGAGAAGAAGGCGAGAATAATCGGAACTGCTAGGGCTGAGATATTGCATAAAGGAAGTGTTATCCGGGATATCATGACATATAATCCTGTTGTATGCTCGCCGGAAGAAACCGTAGCTGACGCCTTGAAGAAGTTTTCCTCCTTCGGTGTCCGCAGATTGGCAGTTGTTGATGAAAATAAAAGACTATTGGGAGAAATAACAATCCAGCTCCTGGTAAAAAATCTCAGATATAAGTTCATGAACACGGTATGAATATCTATGTCCTAGTTGCCTTAATTCTTATACTTGGATTTATACTGGGAAGGATATTACGCAGGCTTGGTTTAACAGAAGTTTTAGCATATATTCTCTCAGGTATCATCATAGGCCAGGTTCTGAATTTCAGTGCGCCCGAACAATTCAATGTCATTATCACTGGAGCCACACTTGCTCTTGTTGCCTACATAATAGGATTGAGCTTTTCCTTCGCTTTTCTCAAGAGAATGGGCAAGCAGCTGGTCATTATATTGGTTGTACAGGTGTTCATGACCTTTATTGCAACGTTTGGTTTTGTATATTTATTGACGAGGGACCTCCCACTTTCCATAATTTTGGCTTCACTCGCCCCTGCCACCGCTCCGGCAGGAACAATAGCAGTTTTAAGAGACCTAAGGGCAAAAGGAACACTTACAGATATAACTATGGCTCTTGTGGGATTGGATGACGCACTTGTAATAGTTATCTACTCGGTGGGGATTATGTGGGCAAAGACGTTGTTAGGCGGAGAAGCAGGCCTTTCATTCTCCTTTACTTACCCATTATGGGAAATTTTTGGTGGCCTTGGACTTGGCGGAGTAATTGGAATCGCTATTTCTTACCTCACGAAGAAAATACATCTCTCTTCCGACAACATTTTTATTATTTCTATTGCGGCTGCTATTCTGTGTTGGGGTCTGGCCGAAATGATTGGAGTCTCGGCAATTCTCACATGTATGGCTTTAGGAACTGCCGTGATTAACCTCAACGTCCAAATCGGCAATCGCTCAAACGAATTGCTAGACAATATCATGACGCCGGTATTTGTATTGTTTTTTGCCGCTATTGGTATGCAGATGGACTTCTCACTTTTTACTCTCATGTGGCCGCTTATAATTATGTATTGCGTTGGCAGAAGTATTGGCAAGATAGCAGGGTGTAGCTTAGGAGGTATCTTATCCAAATCTGAGCCAAAAATTAAGAAGTACCTTGGCCTTGCAATGCTAGACCAAGCAGGTGTCGCAATAGGTCTTGCTTTCCTGGCAGCTCAAACATTGTCGGAGTATGAGATTGGGGGCGCAATAATTACACTTATGGCGACCACAACAGTAGTTCATGGACTCCTTTCGCCACCTCTAATACAATATGCTGTTAAGAAGGCAGGAGAATCAAGCATATAGTAGTCCATGAAAACCCTGGGTATTGAAACCTCTTGTGATGAAACTGCTGCTGCCGTAGTGGAGGACGGCAGCAGAATTATCTCTAATGTTGTAGCCTCACAAATAGACATTCATGCTCGCTATGGCGGCGTAGTCCCCGAAGTTGCCTCAAGGCAACATCTCCTCACCATTATCCCGGTTGTCAGCCAGGCAATGACCGAAATCTCCTGGCAGGATATCAACGGCATTGCTGTGACTTTCGGCCCGGGGCTGGCCGGGTCGCTGTTGGTAGGCGTTAACGTGGCCAAAGCAATTGCCTTAGCTAAAAAATTACCTATTACCGGGGTTAACCATCTTGAGGCACATATTTATGCTAATTGGCTGGATTCCTCCCCATCTAGCGAAAAGGGTAGAGTGAAATTCCCCTGCCTCTGTCTCGTCGTCTCCGGTGGGCATAGCGATTTAGTATTGATGAAGGGACAGGGGCAATTTGAGAAGTTAGGGCGGACCCTAGATGACGCTGCTGGCGAAGCCTTTGACAAAGCCGCTAGAATCTTGGGTTTAGGCTATCCCGGGGGACCAGCTATTGAACAGGCAGCCCGCTCTGGAATTCCTTGCTTGCCTCTCCCCCGAGCCTGGCTCAAGGGAAGCCATGATTTCAGCTTCAGTGGACTAAAAACCGCCTTGTGGCATCTTGTTCACAAGGGAGGGGTCTCGGTGGCTGATGTCGCAGCAAGCTTCCAGTTAGCCATAGTCGATGTTTTAGTTTTCAAAACAATTGAAGCCGCAAAGCAATTGAAGGTTGAGCAAATTTTGCTGAGCGGTGGAGTGGCAGCCAATAAGACATTAACTCAGCATTTCCTTGCTAACTCACCAGTTCCGGTCCTTATTCCCCCTTCTCACTTATGTACTGATAATGCTGCTATGGTAGCTGCCTGTGGCTATTATCATTTCCAGGCTGGCAGGATAAGCGGTTATGACCTGGATGTAGTGCCCAGCCTCAGTCTTGGTTGAACTCTTCAGTAGTTCCCTGAAAAACTTCGTTTTTCAGGTTAAATAATTAGACCCCATTTTGAAATCTTGCTGCTAGGACTATTTTAGACATTGACTTTTTCCAATCAAAATCGCGTTTTCTATAAGTTAGTGATAAAAATCACTCTTCCTGGTACTTTCGGACTATAGACAGAAATCCTTGATGCCCAGGTGTAGGACTTTTGGGCCATAGACAGGCTATAGAACTTCTATTAAGATTTTGATACTGACGGTGATAACCAATTGAAGGAGTAATAAATTGGAGATGGAAGGAAAACGCCTCCATGACGAGGTTGCGATTCTTAAAACGGCAATCGAGGCGGCAATCGAGGAGGCGATAAACAAGAGGCCAAAATCCATAGACGACCTTAACGATATTTCCGGGTCCGACCTGGTTTCCAATAAAGACTTTGACCTCACCTGCGTGAACACAGGTTCGGGAGTTGTCGGCTGGGTCGACGATTTTTGAGCTTGCGCCTCAGTATTCCTCAACTAGCTAAGGGACACTTTGCGCATCTTCCTTCACGACAGTAGTTCCTGAAGACATGAATGAGCCCTTGCTGATAACAAGCAGTCAAATCAAAAGATTCTTCAATGCCGAGCTGCTTCTTCATATGCCGTGTTATGCAATGTTCAGCCAATTTGGGGTAATTACGGTAAAGCTCTATAGAGTTCTCTGTTAGCTTCGCCTCATTAGCTAGTTCTCCCCAGGAGAAAGCAAAGGGCAATATCACGTTTACTGCAATTTCACCTGCTTTGCTACTTCCCAAAAGAGCCGATATCTTTGTTTTACTTCTGACGTCAAAATCGAAATGGTCCCGCCAGTAGCCATCGCCAGCCACGGTCAATCCGTTTTCCAGCACGTGGTGCCCACCGGGCAGAGGTCCTTCCTTCACTAGCTGCAATATTCCTGCTAACAGTTTTCCTTGGCAGTAACGCTCAAGAAGGTAGCTCTGGGCGACAATGCGTCGCACTGGAGAATTGTTGGGATATATGTGTGCAAAATTCCAGTCACCTTCCTTCATGGTTTTAACTTTTTGACCCGCTGACTGCCATATTTGCTCCAATTCCTGGACTTCTTTTTCCCTGGCAAACTTTCCTTGCCATCTTTGAAAAGGTAATAACCCGGCTGTGCCTAACAACAAGGCTTGCTTTAGGGTCACGCCCTCACTGGATTCGATGGAATTGAGGGGCATTCTGTTAGCAAGGGCTTCAAAGGGTTTTGTGTTTTTAGCATAACCCAGAGCCCTCATAATGCCCCGGAAAAGCACCTGCCCCGCCTCTTCTTGTTTCAACTCTGCTTTAAAATGCATCGCCTTCTGCTTAAACCTTTCTTCACCGGCAGTGTTCAATAGCTTTCCCAAGGTTTGCCTATCCACGTGGTCCAGTATATTGAAGCAAGGGAGTTGCTGGTAGGGCAGTAAGTAGGCTTGGTGCCGCAATGCCTTCGCCAGACATAGCACGGGAACTGGCTTGCCGCTTTGTAGTGAGGTAGCTGAATTACAATCATGCCACATCACAACGTGAAGGATGACATTATTATATTCAGCATCAGCATGATGCTTATGGCTATACCAATCGCTGGATTTAACGTGAACCTCTATATCCCCTTTCGTCAAATGAGAGTTATTTACAATAACTGCATCCCGAAAATCGGGGCCGTTATCACCATTAGTCCTTCCAGGATAGATTACACTGAATAGCTCGTCTTCCGAGGAGGTCAACTCCTTTCCCACCACTTGTTGCCATATTAGAACTGCTTGTTTTTCCGAGAATTTTATCCGATTACGTGTAATCATGGCACAAAAAAATTACTTGTCGCTTTATATCGATTGTTTAAACCTTAGAGCATTGCTTACAATATTTCCTCTTGTCCTTGGAAAACCACAGCAGCCAACCTCAATTTGGTTCATCATGCCTCCCTCCAGCTTTGTAGGTAAAGCCACTACGCTCAGCAACTATGCTGAGCAAGGTCGCCGATGCTCCGCGAGGTATATACATCCCCTTTTCCCATTCACTGATTGTTTGCTGCCGCGTGCCTAATTCCTCGGCTAGCTTAACCTGAGTTAAGTTCAGGTGTAGCCTCAGAGCCCGGATCTCTTCTTTACTCCATTGTCTTTTTTTCTTTTTCCTTCGCTCCATCTATAAAAAATTATACAGGGTTTAGTGTAATAATTCAATTTAATTTGTCCAAATTTTAGTGAAAACCTTTTGCATTTTTGGGTTTTCTTGATATAATAAAAGTTAGCAATCTCAGGGACAGAGTGCTAAAGTAAATCTAGGAAAGGAGGTAACATGGCTAAAATTGAACCTTTGGGAGACAGGGTAGTGATAAGACCCACACCCCAGGAAGAGGTAAGCAAAGGAGGGATAGTTTTACCGGATACAGCAAAAGAGAAGCCCCAGGAGGGGAAAATTATTGCTGTCGGGCCAGGCAGGGTGACTGAAGATGGCAAACGTATTGCCATGGAGGTGAAGAAGGGAGACAAGGTTATTTATTCCAAATACGCTGGCACCGAGTTTAAGCTAGATGATGAAGAGCTGGTTATCATGCGTGAGGGCGATATTCTGGCTAAAAAGAGTTAAGAAAAGGAGGTAAGCGAATGGCAAAACAAATTATTTTCGGCGAGGAAGCAAGGAAATCATTAAAGAACGGCGTGGATACCATGACTGATGCTATCAGGGTGACTCTGGGACCACGCGGACGGCCCGTAGCACTGGATAAGAAATGGGGCGCTCCTTCGGTTCTCAACGACGGTGTTTCTATAGCCAAAGAAATCGAGTTGCCCGATCCCTTTGAGAATATGGGGGTGCAGCTAGTAAAGCAGGCAGCCACCAAAACTAACGACCAATGTGGCGATGGCACCAGTACATCCACTATTATAGCCCAGGCTATTATTAATGAGGGCTTCAAGAACATCGCTGCTGGAGCTGATTCCATGGCTCTAAAGCGTGGGGTTGATAAAGGGATAGAGGTTTTAGTTGATGAGCTCAAGAAAATGTCTATACCGGTGGCTGGTAAAGAGCAGGTAGCTCAGGTGGCCGCTATATCAGCTATTGACCAGGAAATTGGCAACTTGATTGCCGACGTTATGGAAAAGGTGGGCAAAGATGGGGTCATCACTGTTGAAGAAGGCAAGGGACTGAAATTCGAGACTGAATTTGTCGAGGGGATGAAATTCGATCGTGGTTATATTAGCCCTTATTTCATCACCAACGCCGAACAAATGAGGGCAGAGCTAGAAGACCCCTACATCCTCATCACTGATAAGAAGATTTCCGCCATAAACGATATATTGCCGGCTCTGGAAAAAATCGTACAAATGTCCAAGAATTTGGTTATTCTTGCTGAGGATGTCGAAGGAGAGTCCCTGGCTACGTTAGTGGTTAATAAGTTGAGGGGCACTTTATCTCCACTGGCGGTTAAAGCACCTGGCTTTGGCGACAGGAGAAAAGCCATGCTTCAGGATATAGCCGTTCTTACCGGAGGCACTGTTATATCTGAAGAAATCGGCAGGAAGCTTGATTCAGTGACTGTGGAGGATTTAGGGCGAGCCAGAAGGGTGATTACTGATAAAGATAACACCACCATTGTTGAAGGCAAGGGCGAGTCCAAAGATATTGAGGCTCGAATTAAGCAAATCAGGGCCGAGATTGATATAAGCACCTCGGATTATGATAAGGAGAAATTACAGGAAAGACTGGCTAAATTAGCAGGCGGCGTGGCAGTGATTAAAGTAGGTGGGGCTACGGAAACAGAGCTTAAAGAGAAAAAACACCGTGTAGAGGATGCCTTGTCAGCTACTCGAGCTGC
>JAUWFX010000114.1 GCA_030606765.1 Dehalococcoidia bacterium | reverse complement strand
GATGCTTCGCAACTCGGCATAGCTCAGGGTGACAAGGTAAAAGTCAGCTCTCGTCGCGGTGAAGTTATCACTAAAGCTAAAGTAACTGAGGCGTTGCCCTCAGGATTGGTATTTATGACTTTCCATTTCGCCGAGAGTGCTGCCAACATTCTTACTAATCCCAAGTTAGACCCGGTATCCAAAATTCCTGAACTCAAAGTCTCAGCAGTTAAGGTGGAGAAACTCTAAGCACTTTACAAGCAATAGCATTGCAGTGAGCCGAAGCCTCAGGCGTAGCGAAAGGGAAGCAATCTCTTGGGCTGCTCTAACTGTTGCTCTGGTTATAAAGCTTTGTTGGCGCTTTGACTATTATTGTGGTTCCTTTTCCTTCTTGGGAACTAACTTCAAGTTCCCCGCCTATTAATTGAACTCGTTCCTCCATACCGGTAAGCCCCAACTTACCTTGACCGGCAAAATCACTTAGCTGCTGGGGAAGTTCAAAACCCTTGCCGTTATCGCTAATGGTCACCCTGATTTCATCTCCCTGGCACTCCACCCTAATGCTGGCTTCAGATGCTCCGGAATGTCGGTGAACATTATTTAAGGCTTCTTGAACAATGCGGAACAAAACTAGTTGTGTTTCTGGGGCCAGTGATGGAATGGCACCAATTTTGACCTGAACTTCAATCCCGGCAAGGTTGTGTACTTCCTGAGCCAGCCATTTGATGGCTGGCTCCAAACCTAAATCATCCAGAATGCCTGGCCTCAGAGCTTGAGCGTAGTGCTTAATGTTTTGGTAAGTTTGCTGGGACAGTTCATATAGTTTACCTAGCTCACTTCTTAGCTCTTGAGGGGAATATCTCTCAGCTTTATAGGCAATGTTATCTATGCCATGAGTTAGAAGTACTATTTGCTGAGAAGCATCGTCATGTAGTTCACGAGCAAGGCGTTTGCGTTCTTGTTCCTGAGCTTGCAGAACCTGCCTCAGGTAGAATTGCAGATTATCCCGTAATTTTCTTTCTTCGGTTATATCACGAGCCAGATTCTGAAAAGCTTGAGGTTTGCCATCGCTAACAATGAGACGGGTAGTTAATTGTATGATTGCTTCAGAACCATCTTTTTTAATTAACCGCTGCTCATAGCGGTGTTCCACAGTTTCGCCTCTCAGCAGCTTATCTTTTACCTGTCTCGCTATAGACAGTGTCTCCGGAGTAAGAAACTCACGGACATTTTTGCCGGGTAATTCTGAAATCGGATAGCCGCTGAGCTTTTTACAGGCTTTATTAACCAAAGTGATATTGCCCTCCAAAGTGTGGACCCAGATAGCATCGCTGGCGTTGGTAAACAACTCTTCATAGTTTTGCCGCGCCAATTTCATATCCTTCACAGTTTTTTTTAGCTTCTGTCGTTGCCGTTTATTTTGACGATAGGCTGCCATAAACATAATGGCTAAAGCGCCAATAACGAGGCCAGAGATACTTTCCAGCAATGCATCTCTGAAATTAGGGGAAATCAAGAAGGTTCGAAGTAACATTGCGACAGCACTTGATAGCCATACTGCGGCGCTCCCGATTATCCCCAGTGTCCAGCCCGCATACAATATCAGCAAGAGATAGAAAAATCGCTCCAAACTGTGTCGCGAAAGCTCTAGAGCTCCAGGTATCGAAATCTCATCCAAGACAGGTATCTGAGATACGAGCTCGGTAAAATGAGATATGGTTAAGAAAACGAATAAGACGATTATGATCCAGAGGTGCGGGTTTCTTAACCCCGGAGCTTGTTCTCGGTATTTTCTAAGGTAACTAATCCCCATTGTAATCCTTTGACTATTGCCTCGCTGCGTGAGGCAACGTTCAATTTATTGAAAACATTGGTCAGGTGAGCTTTAACAGTGCGCTGGCTGAGAAACAATTCTTCTGCTACCTCTTTATTGCTCATCCCCAGTGCGACCAATCTGAGCACCTCTGATTCTCGCTCACTCAGTATTTCCGATGCTTTGTGTTCTTCAACCGGCGCTACCATAGCTCGCTTTAACAGCTTGGCGATAATTTTGGGGTGGAGTACTGATTCACCTGACTTTATAGCCCGAATAGCTCCAGCCAAATCACGCCCTCTGGCGCTTTTCAGGAGGTAACCAGCAGCTCCGGCATCAAGCAATCCCAATACATACTCATCGTCATCATAAGCAGTGAGGATTAGGATGGCTATGTCAGGAGCAATCTCCTTAATCTTTCTGGTGGCTTCAATTCCATTGACTTTGGGCATAACGATGTCCATCAGCACCACATCAGGTTTTAGCTCCGAGGCGAGCCTGACTGCTTCCTCCCCATCACTGGCCTCACCGACAACCTTCATGTCTTCCTCAACATCCAGTGCTCGATGTAAAGCCTCGCGCACCAAAGGATGGTCGTCAGCAATCAAGACGGTTAATTCATCTTTCTTTGTCAATTTCTCAGATTTTTGAAGCCATTATAAAGCTTATATGCCCTTTAGGGCAAGTTGACTGTGCTTTTAGATATAACCAAAGTGCTATTGCAAATTGCAACTTATGGACGATGGCAGGCAATCAGGCAATTGCTAGAATTATCGTGAAATGAAGAGGAAAGGAGAAGGAAAAATGACTAAAGATGCTGCAGTAATAAGAGAAAACGTTGAGGTGCAGGTGGTGCCGGGCAAAGAAGAGGTGCTCGCTGTTCTGAAGAGAGCGGCCACCGAATCGGAATTTCTGGCGCGATTAGCCGATGACCCGCACGAGGCTCTCAAGGAGTATTACTCTTTGACCAGCGAGGAGAGAGCAGCCTTAGCAAGCGGCGACATCAAGAAAATAGAGTCCTGGGTGGGCAAGCTAGACAAAGAGCTGGCTACCTGGCTATGGTGTCGGCTGTCACAAGAAAAATATTAATTAGTGAGGCATGAAATGGCAAATCCTTCAATAGCGCAGCAGGACACTCAGGTGCTTCCACGGGAGCAAGAAGAGACCAGTGAGAAGCACCTAAACGAGATTCTATCCTCGTATCAGGGTAAGAAAGAGGAGCTTATTCCCATCTTGCAGCAAGTCCAGCAGGCTTTTGGTTATCTGCCAGAGCCGATGATGAAAAAGATAGCCAAATTCCTCCAACTGCCAGAAAGCACTGTCTTTGGGGTAGGTACATTCTATGCCCAATTTAAACTTGTTCCAACAGGGAAAAATATCGTCAGGGTATGCCGAGGAACTGCCTGCCATGTGCGTGGCAGCGCACAAATCCTTGGCGAGGTAGAAAAGCAATTAGGCATTAAGGCAGGTGAAACTACGCCAGATCTGGAATATTCGCTAGAGACGATAGCCTGCTTTGGTTCGTGCGCATTGGCGCCAGTTGTAGTTACCAACGGCAAGGTGCATGGGAGAATGACAACTCCCAAGGCAAGGGAGATGCTAAAGAAGGGGGCGCGTTGATGAATTTCAAAGAAATCAAAAACCAAGCTATTGTGCAATGGAAAGCACTGCAGCAAAGCGAGAAGACTCGTATTTTGATTGGCATGGGCACTTGTGGGCGAGCAGCAGGTGCTGAGGATGTACTTGCTGCTCTTAACCAAAAGTTAGCAGAGCAGCATATTCAAGCTGAAATTCTTCAAGTTGGTTGTATCGGACTTTGCTATGCAGAGCCCTTGATTGAGCTAGTTAAGCCAGGCAAACCGAGCATTTTCTATGGCAATCTTACCCCTGAGCTTGTGTCTGAAATCATCGAGGATTATCTAATTGCTGACAACCCACGCCCTGACTTGGCTCTCGGCACTCGTGGAGAAGGAACTTTGGAGGGCATTCCCAGGCTCTTTGACTTGCCAGTGCTTAAGCCTCAAGTGCGTATCTCTTTGCGTAATTGTGGAAATATCGATCCAGAAAATATTAACCACTATATTGCTAATGGTGGCTATGAGGGCATAGCCAAAGCGCTAAAAATGAACCCTCAAGAAGTACTTGATGAGGTCAAGAAATCGGGGTTGCGCGGTCGTGGTGGTGCTGGATTCCCCACCGGAGTCAAATGGCAGTTCTGCCACGATGCCCCCGGCGATATTAAATATATAATATGTAACGCCGACGAGGGAGACCCGGGAGCATTCATGGATCGAGCACTTCTTGAGAGCGACCCTCATACTGTATTGGAGGGAATGCTTATTGGTGCTTATGGTATTGGTGCGAGTGAAGGCTACATTTATATTAGAGCCGAGTATCCGCTAGCGATCCAGAGATTACGGACTGCTATCAAAAAAATGGAGGAATATGGGTTGATAGGTGATGATATTATGGGCTCTGGCTTTAGATTCCATATAAAAATAAAGGAAGGGGCTGGGGCCTTTGTCTGCGGCGAAGAGACGGCCTTAATGGCTTCTATTGAGGGCAGTCGGGGGATGCCCCGTTCTCGCCCCCCATTTCCTGCCCAATCTGGCTTATGGGGTAAGCCAACAAATATCAACAACGTAGAGACTTGGAGTAACATCTCAGCTATTCTCCAGCGAGGTGCCAAGTGGTATGCCAGCTATGGTACGGAAAAGAGCAAGGGCACCAAGAATTTTTCTCTAGCAGGTAAAGTTGTCCGCACTGGCCTTGTCGAGGTCCCAATGGGAATCACCCTGCGTGAGATTGTCAATGATATAGGCGGAGGTGTTCCTGAAGGCAAACATCTCAAGGCGATCCAGACTGGTGGCCCATCAGGTGGTTTCATCCCCGAGAGTCTGGGAGACCTGCCAGTTGACTACGAATCTCTAGCCCAAGCGGGATCAATTATGGGTTCTGGAGGCATGGTGGTAATGGATGAGGATACTTGTATTGTTGACATGACAAGATTTTTCCTAACCTTTACTCAGGCCGAATCCTGTGGAAAATGTATACCATGTCGTTGGGGTACTAAACAGATGTTGGACATATTGGAGGATATAGCCAATGGAAGAGGTAGGCCCGGAGATATTGAATTGCTTCAGGAATTAGCTGAATCGGTCAAAGATAATTCCCTGTGCGGTTTGGGGCAAACCGCTCCTAATCCGGTGCTTACGAGCATTCGCTACTTTCGAGACGAGTATGAAGAGCACATATTTAAAAAACGCTGCTCGGCGTTACATTGTCAAGCTCTTATTTCTTACTATATCCTTCCTGATAAATGTGAAGGATGCATGATTTGTGCCAGGAGCTGTCCAGTGCAGGCAATTGAAGGCGGCAAACGGATGGTGCATGTTATTGACCAAGATAAGTGTATCAAGTGTGGAACCTGTTTGGATGTTTGTCCATCCAAGTTTAATGCGGTAGCTAAAGTTTCTGGGGAGCCTGTAGCCGTTCCTGAGAAGCCTGTTCCAGTAACCGTTGAGGTTTGAGAATATTAGCAGTATGGAAGGAGGGTACCAAATGAGTACAATCGCTCCAACCGAAGTAGAGGAAAGAAAAGTGGATACCATCAAGCTGACTATTAATGGTCGCGAGGTCATAGCGGAAAAGGGAGCCACTGTCCTTGAAGCGGCACTAAATGCTGGCATCTATATTCCCACGCTATGTTATGACCCTGACCTCAAGCCCTATGGAGCTTGCCGCCTCTGCGTGGTTGAGATTGAAGGAATGCGTGGCCTGGTTGGCTCGTGTACCACGCCAGCAACCGATGGTATGGTGGTCCACACCGAGACAGAACGGGTAAATCGGTCACGCCGAATCACTATGGAGCTTATCATCGCCAATCATCACGGCGATTGTCTCACCTGTGCTAAAAACCAAGACTGTGAGCTACTTAAAATTGCCCGATATCTGGGCATAGAACAAGAGCATATTGACCGCCTGCGAAAAAGCGCTCAAGTGCTTCCTATGGATAAAAGCCATCCGGCGTTTATTCGTGACCCGAATAAATGCATCCTCTGTGCCAAGTGCGTGCGGGCTTGCCACGAAATAGCTGTTGTTGGTGCCATTGACTTAGCTTTCC
>JAUWFX010000139.1 GCA_030606765.1 Dehalococcoidia bacterium | reverse complement strand
ATCTGTTCCTGGCTTGTGGGGAAGTCTGACAGCGGCGTGTTCGCCAAGTTCGATTGACCGAGGATCAGCGACGATAAGTTTAGCACCACCAAACCTGACTCTTCTCTTGATTATCGAGCCAATAATGGGATGACATTCGGTGGTGTTAGAGCCGATGACGAAGAAAAGTCCCGTTTTCTCAAAATCGGAATAAGAATTGCTCATTGCCCCTTGACCAAAGGCAGCGATACCCCCAACGACAGTGGAGGCATGGCATAGGCGAGCACAATGGTCAATGTTATTAGTCCCGATCACAGCACGAACGAATTTCTGCATAACATAGTTATCCTCGTTGGTGCACTTAGCTGAGGCGATGACGCCTACTTCGTCTGGTGTGTAACCCCTCAATTTCTTGGCCACCAGTTCTAGTGCTTCATCCCAGCTAGCCTCACGGAAGATTTGGTTCACCTGCCCATCCTGACCTGTTTTTCGTGCCACTCCAGATAATCGTATAAGCGGTGTGGTTAACCTCTCAGGATGGCTGAGAAAATCATATCCCCAGCGCCCCTTGACACACAGGCTTCCTCGGTTAGCTGGACCTTGGGGGTCACCGCGCACGGAAATAACCCTGTTATCTAGAACACCCAAATAGATGGAGCAGCCAACCCCACAATAGGGACAAATGGTCTTAACCTCTTCGGCAGGTGGCTTTTCCCATTTAGGCACCAATGCCCCAGTAGGACATCGCATAACACATTCACCACAGGACTTACATATCGACTCGGCAATCGGTCTATCACCAAAGGTGGCTATTCTCGCCAAGTTGCCTCGAAAGGCTATGTCAATCGCATCATGGCAAACTATCTCGTGACAGGCTCTCACACATTTGGCGCAGAGGATGCACTTATTCAAGTCACGAATAAACGCCGGATGGCTCTTGTCCACAGAAAGCACCTGAGTGCCTTTTCGAAGTCGCTCAACACGCTCCTGCTCTATACCCAAATACCGAGCAATTTTAAGTAGCTCGCAGTCCTGGCTCTTGGCACAGGCAAGGCAATCGCCATGATGATTGGCGATGATAAGTTCCATAGTGATTCGGCGTGATTGATTTACCCTTGGCGTATCGGTGTGCACCACCATACCATCAGTTGCCGGCGTAGTGCACGAGCTAACCAAACCACCCATCCCTTCTATTTCAACCACGCAGAGGCGACAACCTCCATAAGGCTTAAGGTCAGGGTCGTAACACAATGTGGGAATGTAGCTACCAGCGCCAAGTGCCGCTTCAAGCACAGTGGCTCCTTTTCCCGCTATGACCTGGCGACCATTAATGGTTAGTCTGACGATATCCATTTTCGTTTCCTTCACTTTATTTGGAGCGGCTGTACTCATTGTTGATCCCCATGAGTTTTACCTGCGAAGCCTATTGGTACAGGTTCTTCTGGAATTGCAGGTTTCTCGCCAGAAGTCTTTATTACCGCACCAAAGCGGGGTGGACAGACATTCAAACAGGTGCCACATTTGGTGCACTTATCTTGATCAATAACATGTACAACTCTCTTACCACCCTTAATAGCCCCGGCAGGACAAGAGCGGAGGCAAATCACACAACCTTGGCATTTTTCAGGATCAATATAGTATGATATAAGAGCGTTACAAACTAACGCCGGACATCGCTTTTCTTCTATATGTGCTTTATACTCATCACGGAAGTAGCGTATACTAGTAAGAACCAGGTTAGGAGCAGTTTGCCCTAAACCGCATAAGGAACCATCTTTAACCGATTCAGCTAATTCCTGAAGCAATTCAATATCCCCAGGTCTACCTCTTCCATTGGCTATATCCTCAAGTATATCTAACATTTGTTTTGTGCCCCAACGACATGGTATGCATTTACCGCAGGACTCAAGTTGTACAAAAGATAGGAAGAATCGTGCTATGTCAACCATGCAGGTGTCTTCGTCCATTACTACCATGCCGCCAGAACCCATAATCGAGCCAGCTGAAGTCAGAGAATCATAGTCCACTGGGGTATCAAGAAAATCTGATGGCAAACAACCTCCCGAAGGTCCACCAGTTTGCACTGCCTTGAAGCGTTTCCCCTCTAAGATGCCACCGCCGATTTCATAAATAATCTGGCGCATAGTAATGCCGAAGGGGACTTCGATGAGTCCAGTGCGCTCTATCTTACCTACCAACGAAAAGGTTTTTGTCCCTTTGCTTCCCTCCGTACCGTAGCCGGCATACCAATCAGCTCCTTGTTGCATTATAGCGGCTACACTTGCCCAGGTCTCTACGTTATTGATGTTAGTAGGCTTGCCCCATAATCCGGAGACAGCCGGGAAAGGAGGTCGGGAGCGCGGCATTCCTCTCTTGCCCTCGATAGAAGCCATCAGTGCTGTCTCTTCCCCACAGACAAATGCTCCTGCTCCCTCCTTTATCTTGAGATGGAAACTAAAATCGGAGTCCAAAATATTGTCGCCAATGAGTCGATATTCCTCCAGTTTCTTTAAAGCTATCCTGAGCCGTTCCAAGGCTAGGGGATACTCTGCTCGGCAGTAGATATAACCTTCCCTGGCTCCGATAGCACGAGCACCGATAAGCATCCCTTCTAACACCGAATGGGGATCACCCTCAAGAAGAGAGCGATTCATAAAAGCTCCAGGGTCACCTTCATCAGCATTGCAAATAATATATTTTTCCTTGCCAGGTGATTTGTGGCAAAAGTCCCATTTCTGTCCGGTGGGGAAGCCAGCCCCTCCCCTCCCACGCAAACCAGACCTTTTAATCTCTTTGATAATCTGCTCTGGTTTCATCCCTAGTGCTTTAACCAAGCCACTGTAGCCACCACAAGCAATATAATGGTTAACGTTTGTTGGGTCAATAAAGCCACAGTTGTGTAGGACTATACGTACCTGCGATTTAAGCATCGGTAGCTCAAAGAGATTGGGAATACCATCTACAACGCCATGCCCAATAGTGCCCAGGGCTAGGTCAGAACGGGGATTATCTTTGACCAGGTAGTCTTCAATCAGTTGCGCCACAATTTCAGGAGTAACATTTCCATAGCAAATACGAGGACGCCCTGGCTTGATTATATCCACCAAAGGCTCGGCATAGCACAGCCCAACACAGCCTACCTGCATAACAATGGCATCAATATTTCGCTGCGTCAGTTCCTTATCAATCGCAACAAGCACTGCCTCGGCACCAGCAGCTCTGCCACAAGTACCAGCGCCTACTAAAATACCAGGGGTCAGGCCGTGTCGCAGCGTGTCCCATTCAGCTATTGCCCGTTTCTGGATGTCAGCAAAGCTCATTTCCCACCCCCAACATCACCCAAAACCTCCTTCACCCTAGCTGGGGTCATCCTGCCATACACGTTGTGGCCAATAACCACCACCGGGGCGAGTGCACACGAGCCAAAACAGGCTATCGCCTCCAGTGAATATTCGAGGTCTGGAGTGCTCTCTCCAGATTTGATGCCCAATTGTCTCTCCACCTCGCCAAGAATGCCTGCTGCACCACGCACATGACAGGCAGTTCCCCGACAAACTTTGATGATATTACGACCCGAAGGGACAAGCTTGAATTGGGCGTAGAATGTGCCGACCCCAAAGACGGTGCTTTCCGGCAGCTTGAGGAATTTAGCTACCTTTTCCATCGCTGGTTCTGGTAGATAACCAAAAACCTGCTGGACTTGCTGCAAGATACGGATAAGCTCATCTTCCCTGCCTTCGTAGGAGGACAGAATTTCGTTCAGGCGTTCCTCAACAGTCGCCCCCTGCTCTGCCAAAAGCACCTGAGTGCCTTGCGCTCCTGAAGGATTCGCCACTTCGCACCTCACTATTCACCATCTCTCTTGAGACAGCTTTGAAATAGGCGTCTTCAAAATATCCGCCCAACTAATTTCCCGAAAGTAGCTCAAAGGCTGGACTATATCACAAATAGGGACGCCAACGCAAATATAGCCTATCGTGATTGTTCAGCAACTCCCTCCGTCGTCTTTCAGCCCTTTGCTTTGTGTCATTTCGAGGGAGCACTACGGTTAGTAGGTTAAGTAGAGGGAATATCTTTAACTAGCTTCCAGATGATAGTTTCGCTAAGCACAGTTACATCCTCAGTGGAAAGATAATCAGAAATATTAGCATCGAACAATATGTTCCCATTGGGAGCAAGTTCCTCATCACCTCTCCATAACACTAAGGTTATGAGCACATGGGCGAAAGCATTAACGGTCACAGACACATCCCCGTAGTCTGCCTCACGGCCTCCTAACTTTGCTGCCGCCTTTATTAGCAGCTCGGGATTTTTGCCAAAGTGGTTTACAAAAGGGACTATCGCTCTTTTGGAAAATGCCGGGAAATAGCTAATACCTCCCGGTAGCTGTTTATAGGTAATCAATATACCGGTAGCCGGTGTGTCCTTCGCCAAAGTGAAATAGTGTAGTATCA
>JAUWFX010000014.1 GCA_030606765.1 Dehalococcoidia bacterium | reverse complement strand
AAGAGGAAAATACGGGCGTTTTGACGCCGACAAGGCTTTTTCAGTGAGCCTGAAACCACCGAGGGAGCCTAAAGGATGTCGGTGCGGGGATGTAATCCGTGGCGCAGCTATGCCACTTGAGTGCAAACTCTTTAGAAGGGTCTGCACCCCGGAAAGCCCTGTCGGTCCCTGCATGGTCTCCAGTGAAGGCGCCTGCGCCGCCTATTATCAATATGGGGTTCCTGAAAATTTGCAAGGTGTTTAGGGTAGATATAGAGCAGGCTTAAATTGAAGAGGAGGTTGAGAAACATTCATAACCCCCTTTTATCCCCCTTAAGGTAAGGGGGATAAGGAGAGAATCCTTGTCTTAAGGGGGATACGGAGATAATATCTATGTTAAGAGCTAAGAATGCCCCTCTTAAGATAAGAGGGGCAAGGGGAGTTATGAAGGAGAGACCTCTAATTTTAAGACGGAACTTACAGAGAAACTAAACTATTACGAGCGGGCTTATGGATGATAGCATTCTTTTAGCACATGGTAGTGGCGGCAAGTTGAGCCATGAACTGGTGGAGAAAAAATTCCTTCCCTTCCTGGCTAATCCGGCATTGAATAAATTAGATGACTCAGCTATTTTCGAAGCCAGTGGGCGCCTGGCTTTCACCACCGATAGCTATGTGGTAAACCCCATCTTTTTCCCTGGCGGCGATATAGGCAAGCTAGCCGTTTGTGGCACGGTGAACGACTTAGCTATGAATGGAGCCAAGCCCTTATATTTGAGTCTCTCGGCAATCATAGAAGAAGGCTTCCTCTTAAGTGAGCTTGAGCGGATAGTGCAATCAATAAAGAAAGCTACTGAAGAAGCCGAGGTAAGTATAATCGCTGGGGATACCAAGGTAGTAAATCGAGGACAAGCTGATAAATTATTCATCACCACCTCGGGAGTAGGGATAATCTCTCCACGAGTTGATATCTCAGGAGCTAACGCCAGAGCTGGGGATAAGGTTCTGCTGAGTGGCACCATTGGCGACCACGGAATAGCTGTAATGAGTCAGCGTGAAGGATTAAGGTTTTCCATGACTCTGGAAAGCGACTGTGCTCCATTGAATAAATTGGTGTCTCAGATGCTGGAGGTCTCGTCCAGTATTCATTGCCTCCGCGACCCAACCAGAGGAGGGCTGGCAACCACGCTCAACGAATTAGCCCGGCAATCGAATGCGGGCATTGTGGTAAAAGAGGCTCAGATACCAGTGAAGGAAGAAGTCAAAGCTGCCTGCGAACTTCTGGGCCTGGACCCCATTTATGTGGCCAATGAAGGCAAGGTTGTAGCTGTAGTTGACCCCGCCGATGCCGATAAGATTCTTGCCCGAATGAGAAAAAATAGCTATGGTAGAGATGCTGCTATCATCGGCGAGGTAACCAAGGAGCACCCGGCGAAGGTGGTAATGAAAACAAAGCTCGGCCCCTCCCGAATCATTGATATGCTCTCCGGGGAATTGCTACCACGGATATGTTAGATAGTTTGACAGCCAGAATTTACCAGTGCTACACTTCGTTCACCTGTGAAGCGTATTGGTATTCTGTATCACCCTCTACGGGAGAAAGCCCGAGACTTAGCTGAGAAACTGGAAGAATTTCTATCGTCTCGGGGAGTCTCTTCCTGGCGATGCTCGACTCAGGACGAGGATAAAGCTAAACCCCAGGTGGCAGGCACGGAGTTAATTCTCAGCATTGGTGGAGATGGCACTATCCTCCACGTTGCTCGAATCGTAGCTCCCCTGTCGGTGCCCATTTTAGGTATAAACCTGGGCAGGCTGGGATTTATCACAGAGATAGATGGCGATGAGGTTTTGTCTAATTTGCCCGATTTGCTCAAGGGGAAAGGCTGGATTGAGGAAAGGGCCATGCTCGAGGCTCAGGTTGAAGACAAAAGCTTTCATGCTTTGAATGATGTCGTGCTACGAAGTGTTGCAGTGCGCCTGGTTAACATAGAAGCAAAAATTGATGGCGCAGCGATAACCACTTACCGGGCTGATGGCGTAATTGTGGCCACCGCTACCGGTAGCACCAGCTATTCCCTGGCATCTGGCGGACCAATTCTTCCTCCTCAATCCAAAGAAATCGTCCTCAAACCAATATCCTGCCACCTGGGATTGAGTCATGCCCTGGTACTGCCTCCGCAGAGCATAGTTGATTTGAAGGTTGCCCACAGAGAAAAGGTCCTGCTTAGCATTGACGGACAAGTTGAATTGCCATTATCAGACGGGCAAAATATCAGAGTGAAGCTCAGCCCTCACATGGCTCGCTTTTTAAGAATTCACGAGCCAACCTATTTTTATAGTTCGCTGTGGCAAAAACTGGGAGGAAGAAGAAATGAAAGCTGATATAAAGGTTGACAGGGCAAGGGTGAGCGATGCTACCTCCATACACCAGATGATCAATCACTTTGCTGACAAGGGGGAGATGTTGCCTCGTGCCTTATCTGAGATATATGAGGATATTAGAGATTACTTCGTAGTCAGGAAAGGAAGTCAGGTTACCGCTTGTGTGGCATTGCACGTTAACTGGGTTGATTTAGCTGAAATCAGGTCTCTGGCTGTCGATGAAAAGGAACAAAACCAAAGGATTGGCTCTTTGCTTGCCCAAGCCTGCCTTGAAGAGGCTAAGGAATTAGGCATACCCAGGGTTTTTTGTCTCGTTCGTAAGCCGGCTTTTTTTGAAAAACATGGCTTCCAACTGATTGATAAGACAGCATTACCCCACAAGGTATGGGCAGAATGCTATCGCTGTCCCAAGTTTCCCGACTGCGATGAGGTAGCTCTCATTCGCCACCTTTGAAGCTGTCATCTGCAAGCAAAGCGATGCAATTTTAGCTAAGTAGCAAGAGTATGGTGAAGCCGGAAAAGAAGCTAGCTACCCAACAGATTTATCAGGGACGCGCGGTAAATATACGCGTGGACACCGTGGAGAAAGCTAGCGGCAGAAAAACCACCAGAGAGGTGGTGGAGCACTGCGATTGTATAGCTGTAGTGGCCCTGGATGAACAAGATAATGTCTTTCTGGTTCGCCAATTCCGCCATCCAGTGGACAGGTTTCTTCTGGAAATACCTGCTGGTGGCATTGACCCTGGTGAAGAGCCCATTGACTCTGTACGCCGCGAATTACAGGAGGAAATTGGCTACTTCCCCCAGAAAATAGACAAATTGGGGGGTTTTTATGCCACCCCAGGCTATGGCACGGAGTACCTCCATTGCTTTTTGGCTACCGACCTTGTGCCCGCTCGTCTCGTGGCTGAGGATACTGAAGACATCGAGCTAGTCCGCGTTTCCCTGGATGAGATACCTCGACTTATCGCTTCAGGCGCAATTTGCGATGCCAAAAGCATCGCTGCCCTGCTCATGTTCCTCTTTATACGGCCAGTGAAGTAGGCTCATCTGTGAGGTGATATCCCAATTGGCGCACACGCCAAATCGATCCCTTAACAGTGCGGAGGATGTGCTATAATAATATTATAAGCTAGAGATGTTGGAAAAACTAAACTGTTACGTGAAAAGACTTAGCATCCTTTTGATTATGGTAGCCTTAATTGCCGGGATGGAAGGCTGTCTTTCTCCTTCTTCCCAGAACCTAGAAATACGGACTTGGTATGATTTGGATGCCATCAGAGACAACCTGGGCGGCAGTCATCTTCTGATGAACGACCTCGATTCCACTACTGCCGGTTACGAGGAGCTGGCGAGCCCGACAGCCAATCAGGGAAAGGGCTGGCAGCCGATTGGAACTTCTGATAACCTGTTCGCCGGGACTTTCGACGGGCAAGGACACGAGATACGTGACCTCTTTAGCAACCACCCTGATGAAATGTATGTGGGGCTTTTTGGCGTTGTTGGTGAGGGAGGAGTCGTCCAGAATATCGGCGTGGTGAACGCCGACGTGACTTGCTATGGCGGTGTTGGCGGTCTGGTGGGAGATAATGAGGGCACTGTAAGCAACTCTTATTCCACCGGCAGCGTGAACGGCGTCGGGTGGGTTGGCGGTCTGGTGGGAGTGAATTTGGGCACTGTGAGCAACTCCTATTCCACAAGCAGCATCACTGGCGATGAGCGTGTTGGTGGCCTGGTGGGATGGAATGAAGACGCCCCTGTGAGCAATTCCTATTCCACCGGCAGCGTCACTGGCCGTTACAGTGTCGGCGGTCTGGTGGGAGCAACTTCTGGCACTGTGAGCAACTCCTATTCCACTGGCAGCGTGACTGGTGAGGTGAATGTTGGCGGCATGGTGGGAGAAAATACTGGCACTGTGAGCAACTCCTATTCCACCGGCAGCGTCACTAGCGATTCAAGTGTTGGCGGTTTAGTGGGAGCTAATCCGGGCGCTGTGAGCAATTCCTTCTGGGACACTGAAACCAGCGGACAAGCTACTTCGGATGGCGGGACAGGCAAGACCACGGCGGAAATGCAGGACATCGCCACGTTCTTAGGGGCAGTCTGGAACGTAATCGCAGTCACCAATCCTGACACGCGCAACCCCGCCTACACCTGGAATATTGTTGACGACGTGACCTATCCCTTCCTGAGCTGGCAGTCGTAAGAAGGGGCCAACTCTTTTCACAACGAGATTGCTTCGTCCCGATAAACCGAGACTCGCAATGACAGATGGGGAAGCAACTCTTTAGACGGCGAAATTGGCAATAACTGCTTGCCCCAGGGAGATGCCACCATCATTACAGGGTACTTGCCTGTGGGTAAAAACCTGGAAACCGCTGCTTTCCAGTAAACTGACTGTCTTTCTCAACAGTAAACGATTCTGGAATACGCCGCCACTTAAGGCTACCTGGCTGACGCCAGTCTCATCGGCTATCAAGTGACACATCTCGTTTATCATTTGGGCTACGGTATTGTGGAATTTGACTGATATTCTCCCTTTTGAGATACCCTGATGTAAGTCTTCTATCACGGCTGAGAGCAGGTCCCTCAGACGCACGATTCTTATTCCCTCGTCTTCCACTATGCGGTATGGGTAGCTTTCCTGAACATGGGCATGGTCTTCTTCATAGGCAGCCATCTCCAGTTCAATCGCTGCCTGTCCTTCGTAATCTATTTCGCCCCTTATGCCTAACAGGGCTGATATGGCATCAAAGAGGCGTCCCATGCTTGAGCTAAGCGGTGCATTTATCTTTCTCTCTATCTGGCGATTGATAACCTCCACCTCAACTTGAGTAACTTGGCCCATAGAAGCTAGTTGAGATTGCTTCGCTTCGCTCGCAATGACAGCATTGAGAGCATCTTCCCCTAATAGAGTGAGAATATAGCCGATGGCGGTGCGGCGGGGTTTTTTTATAGCTGCGCCTCCTCCGGGCAAAGGCAGGTATTCCAGATGTCCTGCACGGTGAAAATTATGGTAGTCGGCTACCAGGAATTCCCCTCCCCAGATATTTCCGTCGGCGCCCATCCCTGTGCCATCGAAGGCAACGCCTATAACCGGGGACTCCAGCCCATTATCGGCCAGACAACTGGCGATATGGGCATGGTGGTGCTGCACAGGAATAAGCTTCATACCGGACTCGCCTAACTCCCGGGCATATTTGGTAGCCAGATAGTCAGGGTGGAGGTCATGGGCAATGATTTCAGGCTCTATATGGAAAAGTCTCTTATACAGGGATATAGTGTTATCAAAATGTTCCAGGGTTTCCATATTCTCCATATCGCCGATATGCTGTGATAAGAAGGCATAGTTATCTTTTGTCAGGCAGAAGGTATTTTTTTCTTCAGCGCCGCAACCAAGCACCTGTTTGGCCTCAAATGAGAGGTGGATGGGATAGGGAGCGTAGCTACGCGCCCGCCTTATAAGCTGGCTTGTGCCCCTTTCTACTATGGTCACACTGTCGTCGTAGCGGGAGTAGATATCCCGATTATGGATTAAAAAGTAATCGGCAATACCGGAAAGCCTCCTTAAGGCTTCATCATTGTCTCTGGCAATAGGCTCTTCACTGAGATTGCCGCTGGTCATTACTAAAGGCAGGCCAGTATCCCTGAGCAGTATGTGGTGAAGCGGTGTATAGGGCAGCATAATCCCTAAGAACGGTAAATTTGGTGCTACTTCCCGAGATACAGATGAATTCTCCCGCCACCTCATGAGCACGATGGGGCTTTGAGGCGAGGTAAGTAAATTTTCCTCCTCTGACGAGACATAACAATGTCTTTTCGCTTCCTCGACAGTTGCAACCATTATGGCAAGGGCCTTGGAGGGGCGCTTCTTCCTCTGCCGCAATGTTTTAACTGCAGTGTCATCCGTGGCATCGCAAGCCAGGAGAAAGCCCCCTAAGCCCTTAATGGCCACGATTTTCCCTTCTTTAAGGAGTTGACTGGCAGCGGCTATTGGATTCGACCCGGTTACCAGATTGCCATGGTTATCAACCAGCTCAACCTGAGGACCGCATTTTGGGCAGGCGTTGGGCTGAGCATGGAAGCGGCGGTCCAGGGGATTATTATATTCCGCCTGGCACTGGGGGCACATCTGGAAGTAACGCATGGTTGTTTGGGGGCGGTCATAGGGCATATCCTCAATTATGGTAAAGCGTGGACCGCAATTGGTGCAATTGGTAAAGGGATAGCGGTAGCGGCGGTCCTCAGGATTCAGCAATTCACCAAGGCAAGCCTGGCAGGTAGCGACATCTGGAGAGATAAGCTGGTATTTCCCTTCCAGAGTTTGGCTCTGTCGAATTTCAAAGTTTCTATAACCGAGGGGTGGGTGATACTCAATAGTTACGTTCTCAATATGAGCCAACGGTGGGGCTTTTGTCTCGAGCTCCCGCTCAAACTGCTTAATAGCTTCTGCTTCACCTTCTACCTCAATCCTGACATCTTCTGAAGTGTTGTAAACCCACCCCTTGAGGTTGTGTTTAACAGCCAGTCCATAGACGAAAGGCCTGAAGCCGACGCCTTGAACAATGCCCCGGACGCTAATAGAAGCTAATTTGAGGGATTGCTTCCTTGCTTTTGACATATGAGGCGATTCTTGGGGAATACAATATTCAGTGAAATCTATACTAACACGCCCTCGATTTCGGCCATAATTTCTTCGTTAATGCAGTGCTCAAGGGCAATTGCCGCGCTGGGGCAAGCAGCAACACACACGCCACATCGCTTGCACCTGAAGTCATTAATAACTGCTGAAGCTCCATTCCCAGATTTCTCTAATTTGATGGCGTCATAGCTGCACAGTGCAATACAGACCCCACATCCGCTACATATCTCTCGATTGACTTCAATTTCTGGTATCTCAAGCTGAAGCTCTAGCGCCACACATGCCTTACAACTCTTACACGGGCCGCAGTATAGACATCTCCCAGCCTCTTCCAACACCTCTTCCATGGTAAATCCCTTCTCAAAAGGTTCGAAGTTCAACCTTTTATCCGCCGGCAACCATATAAGCTCAGGTTGAGGCTTGTAATCTGTAGCCCTGGGAATAGCTGCTTCCTCATACTCCCTCTCTCTCCCTTCCTTAAGATCTTCGCCTCTGATGTAGCGGTCTATAGACTCGGCAGCTATCATCCCTTCTCTCATTGCCTCTGAGGCAAAGCCTATTCGCCTTACATCGCCTCCGATGAAAATCCCCTCTTTGCGATTGCTCATCAGAGTAAGTTGGTCGACGTCAATCCTGCCTCTTTCATCCAATAAATCTTCCTGCTGGAGGAATTTTCTCTCCGCAGCTTGCCCGATGGTAACGAGTAGCACGTCTCCTTCAAGATATATCACGTCACTCCGGTCAAACTTGGGATTAAATCCTATATACCCCATTTCATCGTAGACCCATGTGCAGCGAGGACATTTTATCTTCTTGAATTTCCCATCCTCACCAATTATCTCTTCTACACCACGTGAATAGGTAATTTTGATTCCTTCTTCAGTGGCGCCTTCGATTTCTTCAACATCAGCTGGAATTCCATCCTTGGAAGATTTGTCTTCACACTCCAGGCACACGACTGTAACATCTCCACCAAGTCGTCGGGCGGTTCTTGCCACATCAAAAGCCACATTACCACCCCCCACTACTATCACTTTTTTGCCTTCAAAGAGTCGAGGATGAATCTTCCTTTGGTTGAAGTCAGAGAGGAGGTCTAAACCAAACATGACTCCTTCCAGGTCTGCTCCCGCCACGGGTTCTCTTTCAAAGCTAAGGGGTCTTGGAGAAGAGGTGCCTGTAGCAATAAATATGGCTTTGTAACCTTCATTTCTGAGTTCATCCAACGTTTTCTCACCGTCTCCCATTCTGAATCCCAGTTTGACATCTATATTAGCAATCCTTACTAAACTATCCAAAGTAGCATCCATGATATTCTTAGGAAGGCGATATCGAGGAATTAGTCTCAGAGCACCCCCCAACTCCGAACTGCTCTCCACAACGGTGGCCCGGTAACCCCTCTTGCTCAGCGTATAAGCACACATCAGGCCTGCAGGTCCTCCTCCAATCACCGCCACTTTTTCCTTGGCGGGAGGAGAGTATGAGGGTTTTGTCTTTAAGTAGGGCAGATAATGCTCGGCGATAAATCGCACAAGCAATTTTCTTCTTACTGCTCCGGTTTGGTCTTCATAATTACACTCTTCTTCGCAAAGCCCACAAATGTAGCTGCAGATTATTGGAAATAGGGGATTTTTGTCATAGATTTCATCACCTATCTTTAATATCTGGTTGGAGGCCTCCTCACCATCCAGGGGAAGGCATGAAATCATAGCATGATTACGTTGAATATCTATTTTAAGAGGACAGCGAACCTGACAAGGAGGCAAATATACCTTCCCGTTAGCTTCATCAATTACTTCTTCAATTCGCGAACCAATTTTATCTATCTCTCTCATCATATTTATCGAACCTCCTTTTGAGTCATATATATTGACCTCGAGAGTCGTCCTTTCCAGAACCAAATTGTTAGAGTGCAGGTATCACAGAGAGCAAACAGCACAGCCAATATTCTCGGTGCTTTTGGGCAACTCTTTTCAATTTGAGACTATCAGTTGTGGGCATAACAACCGCCACATAATACCTCATGTCCGAGCTATTAGCAAGCCAAAGTGGGCTATATTTCAGATTGTATTGAAAAAGCTTCTAATATTGTAGCAAGATTTCAATACAAATTACTAACAAGTCCAGCGCAAGCACGAGTGAGAATGACTTTTGCCCTACCTGCACTACAGATGATAAAAAATAGATAGGTTTATTATTTTAGCCGTCAGACCTTGCATATTTAGCTATTTACCCGTAAAATGCTTAACGTTGCCCCCATCGTCTAGAGGCCTAGGACATCAGCCTTTCAAGCTGAAGACCAGGGGTTCGAATCCCCTTGGGGGCATTTCCGAGCTAGTCTATCTTTTAATCAAAGCCATGCCAGGTGCTCACATTACCCAACGGTTCTCTTTCGGATTGGAGCTGATTTACAGGGTCATCCCGGTCAGGGTAACCAACAGCTATTCCCAGTACTATAAGCTTGGAATCTGGTATTTCCAACACCTTTCTCAACACATCAGGATACACGACAGCTTGTATTTGAGCAATAGTTCCTAGACCATACCTGGTAGCTAGCAGCATGATGTTCTCAGCCACCAAACCACAATCAAACATAGGCCAAATATTTAACCCGTCGCCTTGCAGGTAGAAAGAGCGGTCAATATAGATATAGATGGCGCAAGGAGCTTCAAACAGTCTCAAGCCTTGCAAGAGCCACCATTTCCTCTTCTCTTTATCCTCCCTGCTTATTCCCTTTAGTTCGAGAACTTTCCTGCCCAGAACACGGCGGCGAGTATCATAAGGCTCGGGAAATTCTCGAGGACGAGGAATGTCTGGATTGGGTTCCTCTTCTGCCTTTTCAACAAAGGCATGTCTTATTTCCTCCAGCTTTTTCCCAGTCACTATAGCGAATTCCCAGGGCTGAGTATTCGCCCAGGAGGGAGCTCGCAAAGCCAGCTCCATTATCTCCTTTAGAATTTCCTGGGGTACAGGGCCGGATTTAAAAGCCCGAGTGCTCTTCCTTTGTTGGATAGCTTCAACGATGTCCATGCTTTCCTCCTTTTTTTCTTATTAGCCAGGATTTACTATTTTAACTCACAATGCGGCAACTTTCACAGTTCTTCGCTTCCAGCACCAACAAGCCTTCTATGGCCATGTCCTCGCCAGAGAAAGCTTCTCCTCTCTCTGTCATTGCGAGGAGCGAGATTCCTCGCTTACGCTTCGGAACAGGCTCCGTAATCCCGGTGGGGCAGGTGAGGTTGGAGATGCCGCCCACCTTTCAGGTGCGCGCAATGACAGGAAGGGGAAGGTGGCTTGCAACGACAATATAACCATACCTTCACCCTTTTAGGTAGAGGTTGGATGGAAAGCTCAATTCAGCGTCTTTCGGTCTAGGCAGCTCTCTTTCTACGCACGAAGAAAATCGCCAGTCCTCCTGCTACCACCACTGCTACAATCCCGCCAATGAGAGCCCAATTGATTGGTGGTTTCTCCTCAAAGTTAGCCGTTATGGAATAGTTGTCGTTAATGGCAATGGTGGTCTGGGCAGCATTAACATTGGCAATGGTGCCCACATCGCCAGTCCAGTTGACAAAGCGGTAGTCATTCTCAGGCTTGGCTTCCAAGTTGAGTACCCTACCAGGATAATAGGGAAAGGCCCCCTCCCCCGGTCGGGTTACCCCACCTCCAGTGGTGCTGAAGGTGATAAGGTAGAGTGCTAGACTTCCCAGATTCCATTTGGCAAACTCAACTTCAAGGCCTGCGGCGACCACGCTGCCGTCGGCCTTAAGCCCCACTGTGTGAAAGTTGCCTGCGGCGACCTTGATGATATCCGTCCAGTTGTCGACATCACATTGTCCTTCGTCGTTCAATCCCACGGCGCCCACGCTGCCGTCGGCCTTAACTCCCACCGTGTGACCGTAGCCTGCGGCTATCGTGTGATAATATTCGCCTGTGGAAACCTGTTTGATGTCCATCCAGCCGCCGACCTTGCATTGACCGTAGTCGAAATATCCCACGGCGACCACGGTGCCATCGGCCTTAAGCCCCACCGTGTGACCCCAACCCGTGGCGACCTGAGTGATATCCGCCCAGCCACCGACCTCACACTGCCCGATTTCGTTGTTTCCCGCGGCCACCACAGTGCCGTCGGCCTTAAGCCCCACCGTTTGACCGTAGCCCGTGGCGACCTGGACGATATCCGTCCAGCCACCGACATCGCACTGACCATAGGCGCTGTCTCCCACGGCGACCACGGTGCCATCGGCCTTAAGCCCCACCGTGTGATAGCCGCCGACAGCGACCTCGATGATGTCCGTCCAGTTGCCAACATCGCACTGACCGATTTCGTTGTTTCCCACGGCGACCATGGTGCCGTCAGCCTTAACCCCCACCGTGTGACTGTAGCCTGCGGCGACCTGGATTATGTCCATCCAGTTGCCAACATCGCACTGACCGTTGTTGTTATATCCCACGGCGACCACGTTACCATCGGCCTTAACCCCTACCATGTGACCGTAGCTTGCCGCCACCTTGACGATATCCGTCCAGTCCCCAACATCGCACTGACCGTAGTGGTGCCATCCCACGACGATCACGGTGCCGTCGGACTTAAGCCCCACTGTGTGCCAGTAGCCTGCCGCGACCTGGACGATGTCCGTCCAGCCGTCGATATTGCACTGCCAATCGTCGTTGAGTCCCACGGCGACCATGGTGCCGTCGGACTTAAGCCCTACCGTGTGATAGGCGCTGGCGGCAACCTGGATGATGTCCGTCCAGTTGCCGACATCGCACTGACCATCGTCATTGAGTCCCACGACGACCACGGTGCCGTTGGACTTAAGCCCTACCGTGTGACCGTAGCCTGCGGCGACCTGGATAATATTCTTCCAGCCACCGACATCGCACTGACCGTACTCGTCATATCCCACGGCGACCACGGTGCCATTAGTCTTAACCCCCACTGTGTGATAGATGCCCGCGGCAACCTGGATAATATTCTTCCAGCTAGCGATATCGCACTGCCCATACTCCTTGTTCCCCGTGGCAACTACGGTGCCGTTGGACTTAAGCCCCAACGTGTGATAGCCGCCTGGGGCGACCTGGATGATGTCCGTCCAGTTGCCGACATTACACTGCCCAAACTCGTAGTTTTGCCCCACGGCAACCGCGGTGCCGTCGGACTTAAGGCCCACCGTGTGATAGCCGCCCGCGGCGACCTGGATGATGTCCGTCCAGTTGCCAACCTCGCATTGCCTGGAGCTATTGTATCCCTCAGCAACCACGGTGCCGTCGGACTTAAGTCCCACCGTGTGATAGCCGCCCGCGGCAACCATGGGTGTTATCTGCCCTTGAGGCGTATTCAGTGCCATTGCCGAAGCAAGGCTGGAGCTATCTACCGCTGAATGAATAATCGAACAGTCATCTGGCAGATACACGGTTGATGAGGCTTCAGCAATTGACGCAGGTAAAACAAAGCTGAAGACCAAAACCATAGAGAATATAGCTGGTAAGAGGATCTTTCTATTTTTCATTGTCATCTCCTATCATCCATCGATGTTGTTTAATAATCCCCTATCATTCTGAGGTTACCCTGGGCGTCGAAGAATCCAGAGAGCCTTTCCTTTCGTTTCAGTCAAAGTGAGGGTGACAATTAAACGGTCTCAACAGTTTAGTTTTTCAACGAAATTTCAAGATTTATGGATTATATGGCCTGCCCACACACACAGTCAATGTTTTTCCTGAGTTTTTCACAGTTTCATCCGCCTTTTCACTTCCCCCAGGCACCTTCACCAATAAGAGGCACAAAATAGCAGCCGCCTAAGTTTTCTATGTTGTTTCTTTTCTTTAGTTTAGTGACCCTGAGTAATTCCTGCTGCCATTGAGAGCCTACAGGGATTACCAATCGCCCATTCCAGGTTAGTTGCTCCAAAAGAACTTGAGGCACGGTAGGGGCACCAGCAGAAACTATAATAGCATCGTAAGGAGCTCCCTCTGGCCAACCCAAGGTTCTGCCAGCTACGTGAACCTCGATGTTGGAATAACCAAGTTTATCCAGAACTTGCTTAGCCGATTCCTCCAATTCAGGTATACACTCTACGGTAACCACTTTTTGAGCTAACTCAGCTAATATCGCAGCCTCGTAGCCGCTTCCAGTACCCAGCTCCAACACTTTTTCATCACCTCTGAGCTCCAACGCTTGTACCATCAGAGCCACAATGAAGGGTTGGGAGATGGTTTGCCCAAAGCCAATGCCTAAGGGTCTATCGTCATAAGCAGCCTGATATTGCTCCTGCGATATAAAGGCTTCACGCGGAACACGCTTCATGGCCTCAATTACACGCTTGTCTGCAATTTCGTACTCGAGATATTTAAGTAAATTTTCTCTAGCCCGCTCTAAATCCGCCACAGTTCACCAGCCGAAGACGTTAACCAAGGACGAAAGACAAGATTATGAGCACCAGAATTATAGCTCCGGCAATGATGCCGATGCGTTTTACTCCAGGTATGACATATTGATAGCGGCTAGTTAAATCTTGAACTTTTGGGGATACTCGGGTCGGCGATTGTACCTCAGCAGGCAGCGGCTTTAGTTGTTGTGAACGCCCCTCCTGTACCGTCTTTGCTAATCTAGTGCGATGCTTAGCTTTAGCACGTCGTGATTTTTTCGGCATTATCCTCGCCTTGGTGCAGATTGCTTATAAACTCTTGTGCTGGAAATATATGCGTGGCCTAAAAGTTGCTGGAGTTGACGGAGCTCAGTGCCACTTTGTAATTTACGTCTGGCAAAGCTATGACGCAAGGTCTGCGGCGTAACCTTGCCACCCAGACCGGCTCTGGAGGCATAACCCTTAATAATCTGCCAGAACCCCTGCCTAGTCAACCTCTTACCACGTCGGTTAAGAAATAGGGCTTCAACTTTCTCGTCATATAATAAATCCAGCCTGTCACTTCTGAGGAATTTTCCTAAAATCAGGCTTAAGCGATGGTCAAAAGGAACTCGTCTTTTAGAATTAATATGCACACAATTTTGCTCCAAATCAATATCTTTAACATTTAATGACACTAATTCGCTTATGCGTAAACCAGTGGCATAAAGTAATTCCAGCATCATCGCATCTCTTTTAGCTTCCGGAGTGGATAACTTTGTTGCCTCGGCAAGCAACTTTTGGTACTCAGAAGAAGATAAGAAGCTAAGTGAATGCTTGCTAACTTGAAGAGAGGGTAAATTTTGTGTCGGATTCTCCTTCATCTTCCCCGAAGCAACCATAAATTTGAAGAATGATTTGGCTGATGCGACCTTGCGAGCGGTTGTTGCCATAGAGTATCTCTTCTCCCTGAGCTTGAGTAAATAGCTCTTCAAAAGCTCATCATAGGACTTGATTAAGCCCTTTGCCTGCTCTGCAGTAATAAAGGCTGCCATTTGAGTCAAATCATTGCGGTAAGCAGCCACAGTATTCTGAGAATAGCCTTTCTCCCGAGTCAAATTTTGAAGGAAGGCATCAACATCCAGCTTCATCATAGTTATTGTACCACAGTCCGAGGCATTTTGCCCCTATACAAGCCACTTGCTACAATAGATTTGTCATGGAATTACAACAATTAAAAGCTTTGCCAGCAAAGCCAGGAGTTTATTTGTTTAAGGACAAAGAGGGTAAGGTCATTTATGTCGGCAAGGCTGCTAACTTGAACAGTCGGGTAAGGAGTTATTTTGGCGCCCCTTCTAGCCTGTCAGCCAAGGTCCAAAGATTAGTGGCAAAAATATGGGATTCCGAGTTCATAGTTACCAATTCCGAGCAAGAGGCGCTTATCCTGGAATGCAACATGATAAAGAAATATACCCCGCGGTACAATGTACACCTTAAAGATAACAAGACTTTTCCTTACCTCAAGATAAACATTAACGACGATTGGCCCGGCGTATATATTACTCGCCGGGTTCAGAAAGATGGCGCCAAATACTTTGGACCTTTTGCCAGCCCTGGCTCGGTACGCAAGACTTTGAGGTTAATAGACAAAATTTTCCCTTTCCGTAGTTGCAGTAAACACATCGAGGGGAAAGATAAGCGGCCCTGTCTCGATTATTATATCCACCGTTGTCTCGGACCATGCATTGGGGCAGTGGAAAAACAGGAATACCACGACGTAATAAACCAGGTCATCTTATTTCTACAGGGGAAGCAGGAACTTATTCTTCGTGAACTAAAAACCAGGATGAAAGCAGCGGCGCTGCAGCTTCATTTTGAGAGGGCGGCTTTGCTACGCGACCAAATTAAGGCCATAGAAGCAGTCATAGAGGGGCAGAGGATTGCGATAAAATTACAGGGGGAAAAGGATGTCATTGGCCTGGCACAGAATAAAGAACAGGCTTATGTCGAGCTCTTGTCTATTCGCAATAGTAAACTTATAAGCCAGGACCATTTTATTATGGAGGGCATCCAGGGTGAACCTCCCGGCCAAATAATGACCAGCTTTGTGAAACAATACTATGCCTCGGCTTCATATATACCACCACTGATATTGCTTCAGTACCCGGTGGATGAGCCAGCAGTGCTTTCCGAATGGCTTGGACAGCAAAGAGGAGGCAGGGTGGAGCTTCAAGTGCCCCAGCGGGGAGCCAAAAAGAAGCTGGTGGATACAGCAGCTGAAAACGCCGCCCAGGGTTTACAGCTGGCCCAAGCTAAAGAGATGAAGGCAGAGGTTATAAGCTCCGGCTTACGAGAGCTAAAAAACAGACTGCGCCTGCCTAAAATGCCCCGGAGAATAGAATGCTATGATGTTTCTAATATTCAGGGCGCTTTGGCTGTGGGCAGCATGGTAGTTCTGGAAAAAGGCCGGCCCAAGCCGGTATATTATCGCCGTTTCCGCATCAAGACTGTTGCTGGCGCTGACGATTATGCCATGATTAAAGAGACATTGAGGCGCAGGTTTAAACGGGGCCTGACAGGCGAAGGTGCCTGGGGAATCATTCCCGACCTCGTCCTCATCGATGGCGGTAAGGGTCAACTTAATGTCGCTCTCAAGCTAAGGCAAGAATTAGGACTAGGCTCTATCCCCATGGCCAGCCTGGCTAAAGAAAACGAGGAGGTATTTATACCCGGCAACCCCAAGCCAGTTTATATAGCTAAAGATTCTCCTGCCCTCCATATCCTACAAAGAGCCAGGGACGAAGCCCATCGCTTCGCTATAAGTTACCACCGGAGGTTGCGTCATAAAGAAGGCATTACTTCTGCTCTGGACGATATCCCCGGCATCGGGCCAAGGCGAAAGAGGGCTTTACTAAAAAAGTTCGGCTCAATTGAAGCTATCAGGGAAGCTTCGTCGGAGGAGCTCAACCAAACAGAAGGCATAACTCTGGCCCTGGCCCGAAAGGTTAAAGAAGAACTCTTCAAACAATGACAAATGACAAAGCTCAAAACCCAAAAGATGAAAAGAAGTAGTTTTGGCATTTAAACATTTGGGGTTCATTTGTCATTTGGATTTTGACATTTGGAATTTAGGATTTGGAGCGGAGCGACTGTAGAAAATTCCCCAATGTTATAGCATTCCCGACCGCAAACGCCTCAGCATCGTTATTGAAGTAGATGTAAATGGCTTTGAGATTTTCGCCCAGCCGGGCAATTCTTTGTGCCCATTGGGAAAGCTCCTGGTCAGAGTAACAACTGGAATACAGACCCTCACTGCCGTGGAAACGGACATAGGCGAAATCACTGGTAGCTATAAGGGGGCAGCTAAAGCCAGGCATGTCAAAAACGCACAACCCAACATTATGTCCCCGTAAAATATCGAATACACCGTCATCAATCCAGGATTCATGGCGAAATTCAACTACATGCTGATATTTTCGCGGCAACGAAGATAAGAAATCCTGTAATAGCTCATCGTTGCGCTTCATGTTAGGAGGCAGTTGATATAGCAAAGGACCCAATTTTTCTCCCAACAAAACAGCCCGAGATAGAAAGTTATCCACCGCCGAACCTAAATTCCTTAACCTTTTCATGTGCGTGATGAATCGACTTACCTTAACAGCAAAAAGGAAGTTGTCGGGCGTGGATTCCCGCCAGGTGGTGAAGGCTTTCTCCGAAGGCAGCTTATAAAAACTGTTATTGAGCTCCACAGTAGTAAATTGCCGGGCGTAAAATGGCAACCATTTGGGCTTGGGCAATTCCCCAGGGTAATAAAGCCCACGCCAGTGCTCATAATGCCAGCCACTGCAACCAATATAATACTTCACCGACATATTGCCTCACCCTCTATTTCTGGCAACCACATTACTATATTATCATCCTAATTCAGTGTCCAGTCTCAGAAACGGGATTGCTTCGGGGCTTCGCCCCTCGCAATGACAAGAGAAAAGTGCTCCACAATAACAGAAAAGGCTACGCCTACCAATAATACCCACTACCTATTGACTTCAGGCACATAATACGTCCACAATAAGCACCCGTGGAAATACTTTTGATATTCCTATTCGCCCTTCTGGGTCTGGCAGTAGGCAGTTTCCTTAATGTATGCATCGACCGTCTGCCCCGGAATGAGTCCATTGTAAAGCCACCATCTCATTGCCCAGTTTGCCAGAACAAGCTAGCCGCTAAAGACCTCATCCCCGTATTTAGCTACCTCAGGCTTCGTGGTCGTTGTCGGAACTGTCAGGCAGCCATACCCCGGAGGTTATTCTGGGTGGAGCTTGCCACCACCTTGATATTCGCCCTCCTCTGCTGGCATTACGGCTTAAGCGCGGAACTGGGAGTTATGATTTTCTATGCCTGTCTATTCATTGTCATTTTTGTAGTTGACCTGGAGCACGGGCTCATCCTGAACAAGGTGGTCTATCCCAGCATGGTTGTGGCTTTGCTTCTGCCTTTATTGCCTCAGTCCTGGCTTACCCAGGAAATCTGGCTTACCAAGATGATAGAGCCCGGGATTGCCAGTGCTGCTCTGGGCGGAGGCATTGGCTTTGCTTTGTTCCTTCTGATTGCCCTAGTTTCCCGTGGCGGTATGGGTTGGGGAGATGTTAAGCTAGCTGCTTTGATTGGTCTGGCTACTGGCTTTCCTCTGGTTTTTCTCGCCATTATTATGGGGGCTATCCTCGGTGGCATAGTGGCCGTGGCTCTGGTGATAGCTAAAAAGAGAAAACGGCGGGAGACAATTCCCTTTGGTCCCTTCCTTGCCCTAGCCGCCATGATAACATTGCTCTGGGGAAGTAATATAATGAGCTGGTACCTGGGACTGATGTGACTCAGGGCGGAGTCACTTTCTTCTGAACAGGGCAAAGAAACGGTCTTGATATTCCGGGAATAGACCCCAGCGGTTTAACTCAACCACCAACTCCGGGGCTCGAGAAAGGTTGCGACTTGCTTTTTCGAAAAGCTCCTCGATGTAATCCCGGGCACCTTCGGGCACTCCGCTGGCATCTATGTCTAAAAAGCCCCGGCGATTAAATTCGGCCATATTAGTGCCAACCGACTTGTTAGTTAGCTCATAGATGAACATAAGCAGGGATACATCCCATAGTTCCTCCACCCCCTTTATTATTGTGCTTAAGGGGTTATGCTGCTCTTCTACCTGGGAGCTGAGCTTGTCTATCACCTGCTTGATAGGCTCGGAGACGACGTTCATCCCCCCGGGTTCGTTCTTATATCGGTAAAAAATGCCCGATTCATAAGGGCGCTCCCGAGCCATCATAGATATGTATTTTTTTGCCTGCTCGCTAAAGCCTTCAACATTGACCAGGTAAGCAGGAGTAACAATTTTGGGCCTTTCCGCAATTACCCTTCCATCCCTGACTACACTAAGATTTCCCACCAGTTCAGTGACAACGTAATAATCAATAACAGAACTGCCAAAAGTGTCCAGCTCTTGCTGTGGTGCTCGGATTAATTCTGTGTGTTCCAGAGCATATTTAATTTTGTCGTCCGTCTCCATGCCAATTCCACAATTCTATATTTTAAATAAACATCTTGACCGTGTAAAAGTTACGCCTTACTTTA
>JAUWFX010000121.1 GCA_030606765.1 Dehalococcoidia bacterium | reverse complement strand
ATTGAGCAGAATATCCCCTGCGTCTACCAAGGATACCAAATCCAAGTCGCCTTGGTAAGCAAGAAAGGTTCCCTTGTCTGTCAGGGTGTAAGCAATTTTCTCGTTAGCCATAACCAGTGTTGCCCCCATGCCTGACCCAGCTTCGATATACCAGCCAGCGGTCGCTCCGGTCCCTTGAATATCCGCTGTATAATTATAGCCGGCTGCTGCCCAGACGGCTTTTTCTTTGCCGTGAGTTCCCGAGTTATCCCCTCGAGAGACGAATTCAATCGTCACCGGGTCATCCTCCCCCACTTGCTGGATTTTTTGGAAGGCTTCTTCTGGACTCAAGCCCCGAATGCCTGCGGGGTCAGCCTCAGGGCCTATGATGATGAAATAGTTATAAGCCCAGGGGACTCGCTCCGCACCATATTCTTCTGCTTCAACAGCGTAGCCATTGGCTATAAATTCTGCCTCTTGAAGGGGGTCATGGACGGTAACCACATCCACATCACCTCTTTGACCTAATTCCAAAGCCATACCGGTGCCTTTAGCTGTTATCCGCAAGTCGACGTCATATCTTTCCTCAAATATGGTCTCCAGATAATCCCACAAGCCGGTGTCGTCAAGGCTGGTAGTGGTTGCTACCCTTAGTACTGCAGGAGCAGATGTCGTTACAATGACACTAACGATTATGGCAACTGCTATGACAGCCAGTGCGATCACTTTCGTCTTCATACTTATTTTCTTCATACTTACCTCCAGAGTCAGAAATACTTCTGCTTAACGAATTAGCGCGATTACGGCGCGGTTTAAAAGAAGCAACAAGCGGGAATAAAAAAGCACCGTCACAAAAACGGTGCTGTCTAAAAACCAAGCTTCATATTCCCTCCTTTCCAAGCATGGGAGGCATAGATATTTCTATCTGTGCCCTCGAGACTTTTCAGTCTACCGGCTGCTTGCCATGGATTCTCTTTAGGCAAGACAGCTCGGAGAGAGCTAGTACTTAATTTCGGGTATTATATCAGCAGTTTGCTAGCCAGGCAAATCCAATGTATCCGTATAGATACAGAAGCAATTGCCAAGTAAGTCAGACGATTATGTTTCTTTTGATTTCTTTTCATCTCGCGTAGCCTCTTTGGGAGCTTCAACCGCTTCCTCCGCAACCTCCTCCGCCTCCGCCTCTACTACCTCCTCTACTACCTTCTCCTCTACCTTTTCCACAGGTCGGAAACTAATTTTCACCACAACCAACTCTGGGTCGTTAAGAATGGTAATATCTTTATCTAGGATGACATCTTTGACGCGTATCGCTTGCTCTGTCTCAGTGAGGGAATTGATGTCCACTTCCAGGTTAGCGGGGATTTTTGCCGGCAAACACTCTACAGTCAAAGCCCCAAGCTCATGCTCCAGCATATTGGTTTTAGACTTCAGGGCTGGCGCTTCTCCGACTAAGACAACAGGAACCTCTAACTTTATCTTTTCCTCCATTTTTACCTGATAAAAGTCTACATGGACTAATTGTCCCTTCCGCCAATCTCTATCAAATTCGCGAACCACAACGCTCCTTGGCTTCTTTTCCTTATCGAGCTTTAGGCTAATAAGCCTTGTCTGCCCAGCTTGACCTAACACTCGCTCAAGTTCACCAGTGCCGCACTGTAGTGCTAAAGACTTGATGCCGTGCCCAAAAAGATGCACCGGAGTAATTCCCTGGCGGCGCAAATGCTTGACTTTTTTACCGAGAATCTCCCGATTAGTAACCTTTAACTCTATTTTGTCCATTCCAATTCTCCTTCGAAGTTGAAATATCTATAATATCACAACGTACTAGCTTATAATCTAGCCTTCCTCAGTTTGGCAAATTGTTAAAGGGACGGAAACACCACATTCTTGAGATCCTTCTGGGAACTCCGTCTCAGTTTGGAGTCAAGCACTGAAGTTGCCTGGCCCTGGCGCAATCATAGCAAATAAGATTGCCTACCGCAAGAAACTACGCGCGTTCACGGCAGTAGTGATGTACGGTTTGTTCCCTCACCACTAAGAGTCTGAATTTCCTCTCCCTTGACAGGAAGAGACTAGGGTGAGGGTGATGAATTAAGTGACAAAGCACGCAGCAGTCGCCAAGCACCAGCACAAGTACCCTCGTATCATCCTTTAATCTCAGCGTTTTTCTATGGAAAGACTTCTTAATTTGTGAGCTTATTGCTGTCCTAACACCGACTCCGATTTTGAACGAAGCACAGACTCAGGAACGGCGCCAACGCTTTGTTCAATTACTTTGCCACATTTGAAGTACAGTATCTGTGGGACGCTCATGATTTGGTACCTTGAAGCCGTCTGGGGGTTCAGATCTACGTTTAGTTTGCAGAATTTGAGCCGACCTGCATACTCTCGGGCTAGTTTCTCTGTGATGCGGGCAATAAGGTCGCATGGGGCGCATCCGAATCCCCAAAAATCCACCATGACAGGCGAGCTACATTTCAGAACCTCATCTTCAAAGTTTCCATCGTTAATTTCAATAATTCCCGCCAGTTCTTCTTCTTTGACTTTAATTTCAATTAGGATATCTCCAGGACGGCCGTCGGTTATCTGGAGGACATTGGCTAGCTTTATTGTACTGCCTGTCCTCGCCCCTGCTGGAATGCTCACCTCTAGCCTTGTATCCTTCCTCGATAATATCTTTTTAGTTCCCACCCTCGCCTCTTCTACCGTAACAATTATCTCATAGTGAACTGGGCTAGATACTTGGCTTCGATCAAAGGGTCTGTTCATAGTGCTCTCCGCTCCTAACTAAATTTCAAGTCTCTTTTTCTTGCTGACCTCATTTCGACCCACTTCAGTATGCTGTGAGACAAGCCAAAAATCAAGCCTCTGTCCTCGTTCATTTGAGCAGTGATTCGAACCTGCGCCTCAAGAGGGCATTTATGACCTGTACCTACATGGTAGGGAAGCGGCATAAAGAAGCTCTGTCAATGACAGGATTTCCTATCATGTTTCCGCAAGCCTTTTAAGCGTTTCGGGATAAGTGCTCCAAAACTTGCTCCAAATCCCTAGGTAAGGGCGAGGTGAATTCCTGGTATTGCTTCGTTGATGGTAGACGAAAGCCAAGGCGGTAGGCATGAATGAATTGCCTGTTAAGATGGGCCGATTTTATTCCATAGATGGGGTCACCGACGACCGGACAGCCGATAGCTGAGAGGTGTATTCTGATTTGATGTGTGCGCCCTGTTATGGGGGTGACTTCGACTAAGGTGTAGTTATCCAGGTATTTTCGGACTTGATAATGGGTAGTAGCCTCTTTTCCTGCTTCTACTATCGCCATTCTTTGTCTACTATAAGGGTCTCGCCCGATAGGTGCTTCAATGACTCCCTGTTCCGGGGATAGCCTTCCTTTAACAAGGACAAGATATCCTTTGGTCACAGTGCGGCTTTTGAACTGTGCGGCTAAATATTCTCGGGCAAAGTCGTTCTTGGCAATGACTATGAGCCCCGATGTATCTTTATCTAGTCTGTGAACTATGCCTGGGCGCATTAGCTCGTCGCTCATGGCCAGGCCGGGGCAATGAGCTAAGACAGCATTGACTAAAGTATGGCTGGGATGCCCCGGGGCAGGATGAACTGTCAATCCGGCGGGTTTATCTATGACCAATATGTCTTCATCTTCATAAATTATAGTTAAAGGGATTGGTTCAGCTAAAGGATGGACAGGTAGGGGAGGAAGCTCGACCGTTATCCTATCGACCTTGCTTAATCTCTGGTTCGCCTTTGTCCTTTGCCCGTTGACCAGAATATAACCTTGCACAATTAATTTCTGTAAATAAGCGCGCGAGAATTGTGGAAGAACCTGGGTTAAATACTTATCAAGACGGATGTCAGGAACAGGTGAGTTGAATTGCAATGTCTTAATTTTGGGGTCTGTGGTTGCGTCCATATGCTTTTCTGAATATCCCTGACCTATAAAAGGAATAAATGAGAACAAAGACACCCACCGTTATAGCTGTGTCAGCGATGTTGAAGGCAGGCCAATGGAAGTCGCCCCACAAACGGAAGTAAATGTAGTCAGTGACACAACCAAAACGGATGCGGTCTATTAGATTGCCTACAGCACCACCCATAATCAAACCGATGGATACTATGCTCAAGGTAGTAGCCGGGGATAAGTAATGAAGAAACAGCAAGATAAAGAGCAAACCAGCTATGCTAATAGTGGTGATAAGAAAAGTTTGATTGGCAAGTAAACCAAAGGCAGAGCCCGTATTTTCAATATAGATCAAACTTAAGCGGTCAGTTATGGGGAGCGATTCCCCAGGTGCTAAGTGAGCTCTGATCCATAGCTTGCTCAATTGATCTGAAGCGCTTACCAAAGCAATGACGATGAGACATAATGTTGCTTTCTTAATGCTGTCACGCAAAGACAGTTTCGAATTATCTTTGTCCACAACAAAGTCGCCAATTTTGTCGGGTCACAACACAGTCGCGCGCCCTTTATCTTGCCCCTTTTGTATCCTTTGCCTGCTGAGCCTTACAGCTCAGACATAAGCTTGCTTGAGGTATGGCTTCAAGGCGAGCTTGCTCTATAACTTGCCCACAGGAATCGCACAATCCATAAGTGCCGGCTTCATATTTTTGTAAGGCATGCTCAACCTCATTAAGCGACTCTCCCAGCCTTTCTTCCAAGGCCAGTCTTTTCTCTAGTTCGGAGGCTTCATCGGCTTCCTCTTCCCTTTTGCCAAATGGACTGCCTTCCTTTCTCTCTGCCGATGGTTGACCGAGAGCTCTCAACTGTTCTAGCTTTTCTAACAGCTCTGCTTTCTCCTTCTTTAACTTTTCATAAAGTTCAGTGAACTCTATCACTTCTTGTCCTCCCTATAATTTACAGCTATCCTACACCAAAATTCCACACGAACTGTGTGAGACTTGCAGTTCTACTATACTCCGATTTCATCGGAGTTGGGCTTGCTAAAAAGTTCTCTTATATCAGAATGTAAAGAGTCTCCGAGTTCTTTCACGGATTCGCATCTAATTTTGTTAAGTTTCCTCTGCTTTTCTTCAAATTCAGCTCTGGAGTAAAGTTTCTCGGGATGCAAGTAAATCTCATCTACATATCTTATCGACCTAGGCACCTTAAAGCCCGTGGGGGAATCTACCCAATCTTCTAAACCTCCTCTCAGTAAAGAATCGAGTATTGCCATGGTAAATTCCAATCTTACATCTTTGTAATATTCCCCTTCTCCTATTCCTCCAGTATTTATCAAATAGTAATTTAGGTGGGGAATACCTTTTATTATCTCATAAAATATATTAGCATGCTCGGCCAGGTCTCCGGCGACAAAGGGGTCGTAGAAAAACTCTCTTCTAATTTTCCCTGCCTGGGTTGGGTCACCAGCCGAGGATCCCATTGCCTGTCCCAGAACCATCAAGGCTGCTGCTTGCTCCCGGGTTAGCTTTGATATTGCCGGAATCAGTGGACCCCTGGTGATAAGAATCAGATTGTCAATCCTATCCACATCGATAT
>JAUWFX010000106.1 GCA_030606765.1 Dehalococcoidia bacterium | reverse complement strand
CTGGCTTGTAAAAATTAGCGTCAGCATTACAAATGTACGAAGTTGGTCAAATCTCAGATTAAAATAGTAGCTTCCCCCCAATAGCACAATTACTCCCTCTACCACTAGCAAGGCACCGACGATGATTGGGGTGAAGGTGATTTTCCGCACATTTCACTTATTAGGATGCGCCGTTTATTCTACGTTATCAGTTGCCATGGAGCGCTACAATGTCAAACACTGGACAATTGGTGTCAGCGAGAGACGAGCAATTGCAACAATGCCGGAATCAGCCCCTTCTACTCAAATAAAAGTTAGGGAACTGTCCCCCGGGGTCTACCATAGGTAATGATATTACCGTGTTCGGCATTCGAATTACCTTGTCCTGTGAGGTGGTATTCGTCGGAGCCGGTAAACAGGTGCTTATTGACAATAGAATCACTGAGGACTACACTCAGTTTACGACAAACGTGTTGACCTCTGAAATGTTGCGATAAGGAATCGAATTGTGTCACTTATACTAGCTTCTGAAGCAGGTGTTATGAAGGTAGCTGGGTTTCTGAAATTATTGCCACGGATAGGGTGAACACCTTGTCCGAAGAGACGAAATGAATCTCAGCAAATTGAAGAGCAATGTGGAGACTGTATAGCATTCAAATAATAATTCAGATTTTCAAATAGTAGGAGGAAGGAGGTTGCGACAATGTCTGTTTTAACTGTCCAGGGATACGCAGCGAAGGCGGCGGGGCAACCGCTTGAGCCATTCACTTACGAATCACCGAAGCTTGGTGAGCACGATGTCCGGGTTTCTGTCACGCACTGTGGTCTTTGTTATACGGATATCCACGGTATCGACAACTATTACGGAGTAACCACCTATCCCTTTGTACCTGGACATGAGATAGTCGGCTATATATCAGAAATAGGCAAAACTGCATCAAGTCTGAAGATAGGCGATCGCGTGGGTATCGGTTGGCTGGGGCGGTCCTGTGGAGAATGCGAGTGGTGCAAGTTTGGTGAGGAGCAATTATGCCTTGACATTGTGCAAGCTGGGACATGGGTACCTTATGGGGGATTCTCGTCGTCTGTTGTCGTGGATAGTCGTTTCGCATACCTTATACCTGATGCCATGCTATCAGAAGTCGCTGCCGTACTCGTGTGTGCCGGCATTGCTGTCTACAATCCACTCCGACTATATGCTAAACAGAGTGCACAGAAGATTGGCATCGTTGGGATAGGTGGATTGGGGCATCTTGCCATCCAATTTGCACACGCTCTCGGCTACGAAGTAACAGTAATTTCATCCTCTCCGACAAAGAAAGAGGAGGCACTGGCTTTTGGTGCCGACCACTTTGTTGCCTCGGATGATAAAGATAGCTTTCAGAAGCTCGAATTTAACTTCGACCTCCTGTTGTGCACCGCTCACGGAAATATCAACTGGGAATGGTTACTAACGATCTTGAAGAAACGGGGCAAGATGGTGCTGGTCGGTTTCCCAGATGTAGCATTCAATTCGACTGACCTTGTAGTACACGAACTTGCGATTACAGGCTCCTTCCTCAGCAACCGAGCTACCATGAGAGAGATGCTTCTCTTCGCTCAAGCGCATGGCATAAAACCCCGGGTCGAGTTGATGCCCATGTCAAAAGTAAACGAGGCAATTGAGAGGGTGAAACAGAACAAAGTCCGCTATCGAATTGTTCTGGTCAATGACTCGCTCGGCACAGTCGGCTGAATTATACTAACAGGAAGTTAGCATATAGTAACCAGCATTTGCCGTATTGTCCGAATCAGCCCGTTCTTCTCAGACAGTAGTGCGGGAACTATCTCCAAGGCCTAGCATAGGTAATGATATTATCACGTTCGGCATTCGAATTAGCTTGTCCTGTAAGGTGGTATTCCTCTGAGCCGGTAACCAGATGCCTATTGACAATAAACTCACCAGGGAATACACTCAGTCTCCAACGCATATGTTGACGAGGAATATCTCGAAAAGGACGTAAATCATGCGAGCTATACCAGTCTTTGAAATAGGTATTTGGAATGCCTGGATTTTCATGCTTATTAATTTCTTGCCTATGCCCATAATTATGAGGGTTCATAAAGGTTGGCTAGAAGACTCAATGGAATCATATGGCGGGGTTCATAAGACAGTAAACCGTATTGCGTGGGTACTCTGGGTTCTTGCCTTCGTATACTCTATCTTCCTGCCGTTGCGCCTGGGCACGATGTGGTTTTATGTTGGGCTTCCCATTGCCATAGTGGGAACAGTTACTTATATCATGGTTATAGTGTCCTTTGTTACTACTCCGCTTGGTGAGAAACCGATAACCACGGGACTATACCGCTACTCCAGACATCCCATGTACATCACCCAGTTAGTAGTGTTTATCGGGGTAGGTATAGCCTCGGCTTCGTGGCTTTTCCTGCTGCTAACCATTGTGTACACAGGTCTTGGCTTCATATATGCAGGCTCGGAAGAACGCACCTGCCTTGAGAAATACGGTGATACTTACCGAAAATACATGGAGAGAACGCCGAGATGGATAGGATTGCCGAAATCCTGAATAGCTGTTAAAGGAGCTGAAAAATGGATGTTGGAAGAAAACAAACCCAGTTCGAATTACCCAGGGGAATTGCTGGTAGAGCTACCCTGATGGGCATGAACTTCGGGCATAAGTCCATTTATGAGAATGTGGCTAAAGCTTTGGCACTGCAACCGACAGATGACCTCCTTGAAATCGCTTGCGGCAACGGTCACTTCATCAAGAACTATACCTCACACGCCCATAGCGTTACTGGGTTGGACCTTTCGCAACTTTGTGTCAAGCTAGCAATCAAGAAGAACAAGGAACGAATTGTAGAAGGGAGCGCAGAATTCGTGCAGGGTGAAGCAACACAACTCCCATGGGAAAATAATAAGTTCAGTGTCGCTACATCGATGGCTAGTTTCATGCTGTTTCCTAAGCCTGTGGAGTCGCTGAAGGAAATGTATCGAGTGTTACGTTCGGGAGGGAGAATTGTTGTCTGTATAGAATGGAACGCTGAAGACGGGAAAGACCATTCCAAGGATATTAAGAAGTACGGGATGCAGCTTTGGACTGAGAATGACGTGCGAAATATGTTGAAAGAGGCTGGATTCTCGGATATTGCTATCACCTATGCAAAAGGATTCATGACGCCTAAAATGATAATTGTACGGGGTCTCAAGCAATAGAAATATCAACCAGGGGCCAAAAGGCTTCAGTTAAGGTAACAACAGATAGCTATAATTGAAATTTAAATAAACAGTAAAGGAGTGATTACATGAAAGAAATGTGGACGGGACCCGGATTCACCAAGCGCAATCGCGGTCGCATGGGAATTATGGGCAGTGTTGCGACCTGGCTCGGCGTGGCATTCGCTATAGTCGGAATTGTTAGCGAGGCAACTGTTACTCTTCTCGGGCTTTATCCGACATCCTGGTATCTACTGGCAATCGCCAGCTTTGTATTCAGCCTGGGTTGCTGGCTTGGCTGGGCAGTTGGCATTTATTTGCACGCCAGGGAAACGGAAAAGGAAACGGAAAGTAAAGAGTAAGGCGATCCTGATTTCGCAGTCGTAGATTGTCTTATGTAGTCTTGCTCAGGATTGGTATGGGTGCATACCCCTGGGCAGTAGCGCTACCTACGCTTTCGACTACATTAAAGGCAGTAACACGGAAATCATGTTCACCCTTTTTTTTCTACAAGCTGCTTCTTAAACACTGCCAACCATTGCTGCTGAGTTGCTTTCTGAGTTTCTGATAGTCTCTTCAAACCAACCAGTTCCCAGCCCTCTTCTCCAAGAGAATTTAAATACCCTGGTTTTACTAACTCTCTAAAGGTGTATTTTTCTACATGATAATGCCACTGGCTCATTTAATTGTACCTCCTACTTATACAACTTAAGCATACTGTATCGCCCAAGCATAGTCAATGGCTTGGAAAGCTCTGTCTTGCCGTGATTGACACCCACTACCGTGAGGGACTACAATCCGCACCTACCATAACCACCCTGGGGAGATAAGGTCTTGATAGAGAGTTGGAGAAAGAGGTATAATATGCGCACATAGTATGCCGGGTTATCTGCTACCACCTCCCCGTAGGGGAGGGATTGTTTTTAGGCAACGATAACTTTGGAGGTGTTTAAGATGAACAACGCGAAAGAAGCCAAAGTCAATATTCGGCGCATGGAACGTAACGACATTCATGAGGTCCTGGCTCTTGATAGGATAATTAGAGGCCCGGGGCGTGATGTTATCAGTTATGATGACTTAGCTGCCGCTAACCCTGGGACACCGCCCGACGTGAGTTTCGTAGCTGAGGTTGATGGTAAAATAATTGGCTTTTCAATTAACCGGTCGATGTATCTAATGGTACCGCTTACTGAAGTGTGCATTATTCACGCTATATTTATTCACCCTGATTATCAGGGGCGCGGCATTGGCCGCAAATTAATTCAGGCGCTCCTGTATCATTGCCAAACCGAAGATATTGGCACGGTTCGTGCCCTCATTCCAGAAGGTAACAAAGAACTGCAGGCCCTCTTCGAGCGGCAGGGTTTCCAGTGTAGCAATATTATTAATTTTGATAAGACCTTTGAGACTTAGGCAAAAGGTCTCCCAACACCTGAAGAACGCCTCGATAGTTCTTGAATAGGGCGCGTTCTATTTCCTCCTGGCCCTCGATGCCAGCTTTGATACTATCGTCTCTGGTATTAGTGCCGCATGACAGTCATGTTGTAGAGATAGTCAGCATCAATGATAGCTCTGAGCTACAGGAAAAAGCAAACTTCCCTTCCTCAGCCTGGAACTTCAGGTCGCTATTATAAAGGCCTCAATCAGTAAGATGCCAGTATCTTAGTATCTACGCTGTTTGCCTCGTCCACCAAACCCACCACCACCACCACCATACCCACCACCACCACCTCTTCCACCACCTTCGGTGCGAGGGCGTGCCTCACTAACACTGAGAGTCCGCTCTCCCAATGATGTTCCATTAAGCCCGTTGATTGCAGCCTGGGCCTCAGATTTCGTTGACATCTCAACAAACCCAAAACCTCTGGATTCGCCGCTGTACCTATCCTTAATGACGTTTACCGATGTGACTTGCCCAAAAGGCTCAAATGCCTGGCGCAATTCATCCTCGGTAACCTCGCGAGATAAATTACCTACATATATATTCACAATATTAACCCCCTTTTAATTTTATAGCCTTACCTTTGTGCAGCCGAACTTTTTAGAACACGCTGAATGCCTCTGCTTCTGAACCTTCGGGGGCTGAGTTTGGTTCCAGCCCCCTTTGAATTCAGCTGCATTAAATTATTGCTGACCGCTCGATTTCATCTTGTTGTAGCACTCACTACAATATACTGGCCTGCCCTCTCTCGGCTCGAAGGGCACTTCGCAGTCCTTGCCACACTCATTACATACTGCGGGATGCATTTGGCGGCTAGATCTGTAACCGCCGGAGCTATCGTATTGGGCTCTCTTTGCTTCACGGCAAGCTGGGCAACGCTTGGGCTCATTAGTATATCCCCTGCTAGCGTGGAACTCTTGCTCCTCAGCAGTAAAGGTGAATGTAGCACCACAGTCAGAACATTCTAGCGTTTTCTCTGTAAATCCCATTGGACGACCTCCTTTCTTATAATACTTGGCTCGAGTTTCGGTCATCCAACGTTCGCGAATGAGCTCGAAAGAGCTTTCACAGAGGCGTGATAACCTACGCTTATAACCACTAATTCAAGTATAATAAAGGGCTTTAAAAATTGCAACTATTGGAAGTCGCTGCCTGAGCATTTTTATCTTGAAGCATCACTAATTATAAAAGTCCCGTGTGGTGCCTTGACCGTAATCGGGGTTAGCACCCTAGCCTGTTTGTTTTTGTCATCTTGACAATTTCTGTCTTATGCGTATAATTCGCATTAGAGGGGGGGTGATATTATGGCAAAGCAATCAGCAATATGTGCCAATGTTATTGATGGTGAGACATTTGACACTCAAGTGAGAGTCAGAATACGACTTGCAAGGGTAAACGCACCACCAATAAGCACACCAGAAGGCCAAAAGGCAAAGGCGCTTCTAGAATCATTAATCCTTTCCAAATCTATTACTTATGAAATAGTTACCAGAGGCGCTTATGGCAGTGCAGTAGTAGGGGTTTGGGTAGATAGTATAAATGTCAATGATGCTATGAGGGATGCTGGCTACTAATAGCAGTTTTATCAGTTGACATGCCCATTTTATATCCCTTGCCTTCTAGCCATTCTATCAATTTGGGCATGTCTTTGTTATTTACCTCATATGACAGGACATAGTTGATTAATATATTGTTGCTAGGCACTATTCACCTCCCTTTTACCTATTCCTATGGTATAATCACGCAACTTTATTAGAGCCAGAAAATAACTGCGTAAGTCTAGATATGGAACTCGACTATGTCGCCTTCTTGAAGTATATGTT
>JAUWFX010000089.1 GCA_030606765.1 Dehalococcoidia bacterium | reverse complement strand
GTAAGAATGGACTTTAGGCTGGGCGAAAACGAATTAGTCTTGAAGGAAGCAATTCGCAAGTTTGCCGAAGCCGAGTTACCTCCAGATTTGGTGCGCAGCACCGTGATTGATGGGGAGTTCAGAGATTTTGAGTTTGAAATCTCCATGTCTAAAAAACTGGCACAAAGAGGTTGGCTAGTTATGAGCTGGCTAGAGAAATATGGTGGACGTGGTGCTTCTCTCTTGGAGCAAACAATATACGAAATGGAGATAGCCTACTGGGGAATACCGGGGGCCTGGATGGGCATAAGCGGAACACAATGGGTAGGACCCTGCTTGATGTTGTTTGGTACCGAAGAGCAAAGAGAAATATATTTGCCGTTAATTGCCTCAGGCGAAAAAGATGGTATCTGGTGTACGGGTTACAGTGAACCAAATGCCGGCTCAGACTTCGCCAATATTCGGACACGGGCGGTGAGGAATGGAGATGGCTATATCATAAATGGGCAAAAGGTGTGGACGAGTGCTGCTCACCGGGCAAGATGGTGCTGGCTGGCTGCCAGAACAAACCCCAATGCCGCTAAGAAACATCAGGGAATCAGTATCTTTATCGTGGACATGAAGAGCCCAGGTGTCACAGTTAATCCTATTTTGAATTATTATGGGCGGCATCACTTTAATGAAGTATTTTTCGATAATGTGAGAGTGCCGGCTTCCAACTTGGTAGGAGAGGAAAATAAAGGCTGGTATTATCTTATGCAGTCACTGGCTTTTGAGCGGCGCAGCATAGCACCTACCACCTACGGTAGTTTAAAGTGGATTTTGGAAGAGCTAGCCAGGTATGCTGGTCAAACCGAGTATGAGGGCCAGCCGTTGTCTCAAAATCCTGTGATTCGTGCCAAGCTAGCTGACCTGGCTATCGACCTAGAAGTGCTGAAGATGTTCGCCTTCCAGCTTGCCTGGCGGATAAGTCAGGGTCAAATTCCGGTCTATGAGTCCTCAAGGAATAAGATAATGGGTGATGATTTGATGAAACGAGGGGCTATCACTGGGGCGGAGATTCTAGGAATATATTCTCAGGTTGACCCGGATTCCGAATGGGCTAAACTCAACGGCACAATACAGGGTGCATATCTCGGATTTCCTGGTCAGGCAATCGCGGCGGGCACTGCTGAAATCGAAAAAAGCATTATTGCGCAATTTAGGCTGGGATTACCCAAATCATATTGAAGTTTTTAAGAGTTTGCTTAATAACATGTCCCTGTCGTTGTGAGTAGGGCAAGAAATCTAAACTCTCCACTACGTTCAGGGTGATGAAAAGGTAGACTTTTTAAAGGGGTTATCATGGATTTTAGTTTTACAGAAGAGCAGGATATGCTGCGGATTTTAGCCAGAGATTTTCTGGCAAAGGAATGTCCCAAAGCTGAAGTCAGGGAGATGGCTAAGGATGAAAGAGGCTATGACCCACAGATGTGGCACAGTATGGCAGGACTGGGCTGGATGGGGCTCATTTTTCCAGAAGAATATGGCGGCATGCGCGCCAGCTTTATGGACTTGGTTATCTTGATGGAGGAGATGGGAAGGAATATCCTGCCCGGTCCCTTTTTCTCCACTATCGCCCTTTGTGCATTGCCTCTGCTTGAATATGGAAGCAGTGAGCAGAAAACTAAGTTTCTGCCGCAAATAGCTGAAGGCGAGGCTATCTGGACTTTCGCTTTAGCAGAGTCGTCAGGCAGATATAAAGCTTCTGAGGTAAAACTTCGTGCTGTGTTGAAAGGGACAAATTATGTTCTCCAGGGGTACAAGATCTTTGTTACTGATGCCCATGTAGCTGATTATATCCTTGTAGTGGGCAGGACCGGAGAGAGTGAAAGACCCGAGAATGGAATCACATTATTTATGGTGGATGCTAGGGAATCAAATGTGAAGATGGAGGCAATCCCGACTATAGGCGGTGACAGGCATTTCAAAGTCAGCTTTGATAGGGTAGCGGTGCCAAGAGATAATATTCTGGGCAAGATAGGCAATGGCTGGGATATAGTGGACTTTATATTACAGCGGGCGGCTGTGCTGAAGTGTGCCGAGATGTCCGGAGCATGTCAGGCTGTTTTGGACATAACCAACAGCTATGCCAAGGAGCGAATTCAGTTTGACCGGCCGATTGGCTCTTTTCAGGCGGTGCAGCACAAACTGGCTGATATGTTGATTGATGTGGAGGCGGTTCAGTATTTACTTTATCAGGCGGCATGGGGAATAAGCGTTGGTTCACCGTTGCCTTGGCAGGTTTCCGCAGCCAAAGCTAAAGCCAATGAAGCTTACCAGCGAATTTGCATTGAAGCTATTGCTGCTCATGGGGCTATCGGATATACCCTGGACCATGATATTGGTCTCTATTACCGTCGTGTCAAGGCAGCACAGTTTGTTGCCGGTGATACTGACTTGCACAGGGAAGTGATAGCCATTGGCCTGGGGCTTTAGTTTTGCCAGATGGGAAGGCTTCTTGACCTGGTGAATCCAAATCTCTTCTCTCTGACGACACTTGTACAGGATCTGATTTCGGTTAAATATTAGGTGATTTGAATCGGCTATTGACAAAATTATATGATGATGTTATACTTAGCGGTTTACGTTATGTTTCCATTCTCTTTTAGTCTTGTCACCTTAAATTTTCCTAGTTAGTGTCTTCAAGATATTGTTTTGAAGAAAAATCAGGATCGTTTCTTCTATGCTTAAACACAAGTTACTGAAGTCTTTCGCCAAGTTGCCCGAGACTTTGGAAATACCCGACCTTATTAAGGTTCAGCTTGATTCTTTTCTCTGGTTTCAAGAAGAAGGTTTGAGGGAGCTGTTTGAAGAAATCTCACCAATTCAAGATTATACTGGCAACAGGCTAGAATTACACTTCGTTGATTATGAATTTCGAGAGCCGCAGCATTCTATTCCTGAATGTCTTGAGCGGGGGCTGACTTATTCCTCTCCTATTCATGTCACTGTACAACTAGTGGTAAAGGAGACGGGAGAGATCAAGCAACAGGAATTATACTTTAGTGATTTCCCTTTAATGACGGATGCCGGCACTTTTATTATTTCTGGAGTAGAGCGGGTAATAGTCAATCAGTTAACGCGTTTTCCTGGCGTTTATTTCACGTTGGATAGGGATCCTTCAAGTGGGCGGGAATTGTGTTTTGCCAAGCTTGTTGCTGAACATGGGGCATGGCTTGATTTTGACACTTCTAATCGAGACGTAATTTCGGTCAAGGTGAGTGGCAAACGGAAGATACCGATTACTACTTTGTTGCGGGCCATAGGCTTTGAGAGCGATGAGGCGTTGTTTTCCCTTTTCCAAGATGTGGATAACTCGCCTGAGCATGCTTTTCTTCGTTCTACAATAGAGCGAGATCCCCTGATCAAAAGCAAGGCTGATGCTCTTTTCGATATTTATAGAAAACTATCTTCTGGTGAAGCTCCTAGTCTTAGTAGTGCCCAGGCCTTGCTGAATAATTTCCTATTTAATCCTCGCCGCTATAGCCTGGGCAAAGTTGGTCGTTATAAGCTTAATAAAAAGTTAGGTCTTGATATCCCTGGGAATTGTACTGGCTTAACCCCTGAAGATTTGGTGCAAATCGTTCGCCGTATTATTTCAGTTAACATTGGCAATGAAACTCGTGATGACATTGATCATTTAGGCAATAGAAGGGCCCAGGCAGTAGGTTTTCTAATACAAAAACAATTTCGTATTGGCTTGTTAAGGTTGGAGCGAGCTATTAAAGAACGGATGAGTATTCTTGGCCCCGAGGTGGCAACTCCTGCTGCTTTGATCAACATTCGCCCTGTAGCAGTTGCTATAAGAGAGTTCTTTGGTCGGTCACAGCTATCTCAATTCATGGATCAAACTAATCCGCTAGCTGAGTTAACTCACAAGCGTCGTCTTTCTGCCATGGGTCCCGGAGGCCTCTCAAGAAAACAGGCTGGATTTGAGGTTCGTGATGTACATCATTCTCATTATGGTAGGATTTGTCCTATAGAAACACCTGAGGGGCCAAACATTGGTCTTATTGGCTCTCTAGCTACTTACGCTTCGGTTAATGCATATGGTTTTATAGAGACACCATACCTCAGAGTTATCCACGAAGTTCCCAATACTATGGAAGAGTTGATGGGAAGAACAATCGGAGAGGATATAGATAGTGAGGGCGAACTTGTGGCCAAGGTTGGAGCATTAATCACAAAGAAGCTTGCGCAAAGGTTATCTTCTCTTCCGGCTCGAAATATTAACGTAGTTCCTTTTGTTTCCAGCCAGATTGTTTACCTGACAGCCGACGAGGAAGGTCAATATGCCATTGCCCAAGCTAATGCTCTCCTTAATAAAAGGAATGAGTTTGTTTATGACAAGGTTGAGGTTAAGAGGGGGGCCAGATATTTCAAGGAATCAATGGACAGAGTGGACTTTATCGATGTTTCACCAAAACAGCTATTTAGTATAGCTGCTTGTCTTATCCCCTTTCTTGAGCATGATGATGCTAATCGGGCTTTAATGGGCTGCAATATGCAACGACAAGCGGTGCCATTATTACGCCCCGAATGTCCTGTGGTGGCCACTGGTATGGAAAGAGAGGTGGCTAAATATAGTGGGCAGGTGATATTCGCCCCTGACGATGCAGTAGTTACTTCGGCAACAAGCTCAAGAATAGTAATCAAAAATGGAGGAGGCGAAGAGCAATCGTTCGATTTAATCAAGTTTGCCAGAACTAATCAAGGGACGTGCATCAATCAACATCCTATTGTAAACAAAGGTGACAAGGTTAAGAAAGGGCAGGTGTTGGTAGATAGTTTTTCTCTAGATGATGGAAACCTCGCTTTGGGACAAAATGTTATTTGTGCTTTTATGAGCTGGGAGGGGTATAACTATGAGGATGCCATTATTATCAGCAGAAGGCTGGTCAAGGGTGATGCCTATACTTCCGTTCACATTGAAAAATATAATATAGAGGAGCGTGATACTAAGCTTGGTCCTGAAGAAATCACCAGAGATATACCTAATGTAAACGAAGAGAGCCTCGCTAACCTTGATGAAATAGGTATTGTACATATTGGAGCTGAGGTGAAGCCCAAGGACATTCTGGTTGGGAAAATTACTCCTAAAGGTGAAACTGAACCTTCAGCGGAAGAAAAATTGTTACGGGCTATTTTTGGTGAAAAAACACGAGAGGTGAAAGATAGCTCTCTCAGAATGCCATCAGGAGAGTGGGGAAGGGTGATCCGGACTAAAGTCTTTTCTCGTGACAACCATGATGAATTACCTGCTGGGGTGAACAATCTTGTACAAGTGTGGGTTGCTCAAAAGCGCAAAATCTCGGTGGGAGATAAAATGTCAGGGAGACACGGCAATAAAGGGGTCATTTCTATCATATTGCCTGAGGAAGACATGCCATTTTTGCCGGATGGTACGCCCGTAGATATTATCCTTAATCCTCTCGGTGTTCCCTCCCGTATGAACATTGGGCAGGTTTTGGAGGCTCATTTGGGTTGGGCAGCTCAGACACTAGGTTTTAAGGCTGTTAATCCTATTTTTGACGGAGCTGATGCCCTGACTATCGAGGATGCCTTAGCTAGGACCTGGATAGCTTGGAAAGCTGGTGCTGTTAACTTTAGCCCTGAAGCCCCCGGAAGTGCCAGGACCGATCTAGAAAAGGTCGGAGAATGGCTTTCGCGTCATGGTTTTGATGCCAAGGAAATAATGGGTGAAGAGCATAAAGGTGTGGCCAGGAAAGCCTCTCTCTGTCTGTGGCTTGAGGAACTGGGCATAGCTGACAGTCATCAACTTAGAACTCTCGGTGATGAAGATTTAGAGCAGATAGTACAAAAAGTTTATAAAGAGCGAAGGCTTTATCCTCCTATTTTTGGCAAAATAGAACTTCGAGATGGGAGAACTGGCGAATTGTTCGACAAGCCGGTAACTGTGGGCAATGTATATATAATGAAACTGATTCATCTTGTTGGTGATAAGGTACATGCTCGTTCCACGGGTCCATACTCGCTCATCACCCAGCAACCATTGGGAGGAAAAGCTCAGTTTGGTGGTCAAAGGTTTGGTGAGATGGAGGTATGGGCATTGGAAGCATATGGCGCAGCTCATACACTTCAAGAGATGCTCACGATAAAGTCAGATGATGTGATGGGACGGGCTAAAGCTTATGAGTCTCTTGTTAAAGGCGAGGATATTCAACAACTCGGTATTCCAGAATCGACCAAGGTTTTGTTTATGGAGCTACGTAGTTTAGGTTTTGCTGTTGAACTACTTAGCGAGGGGGAAAATGTCTCAATTTGATGGCATTAATGGTATTCGAATAAGTCTTGCCTCACCGGAACAAATCAGGAGCTGGTCTCATGGTGAGGTAACTAAGGCGGAGACGATAAATTACCGCACTTTGAAGCCAGAAAGAGATGGTCTATTTTGTGAAAAGATTTTCGGCCCTGTTAAAGATTTTGAATGCCATTGTGGCAAATATAAAAAGGCGCGGTATAAAGGAGTTATTTGTGACAAATGTGGTGTTGAGGTAGCTCATTCCAGCGTACGTCGGGAACGCACAGGGCATATAGAACTAGCTGCGCCAGTTACTCATATATGGTTTGTTAAGTTAGTGCCTAGTCGGCTTGGGCTGCTCCTCGATCTATCTCCACGGAATTTAGAGGGGGTCATCTATTTTGCTCGGTATATAATCATCTCTGTTGATGAGGAGGCCAAACAGAAGAAGGTTCGCCAAGTTAAGGAAGAGGTGGTTCGAAAAATTGCTGAGCAAGAGGAATGCCTGAACAAGAAAATCGAAGAACTGGAAGCCAAGGGCCTGGAGGAAGAGCTTAAGATAAAAGAGGTAAATCAGCTTCGTGCTGGATTTATAGAAAATAAAGAAAAACTTGAAGAAGAGCTGAAGGCAGGCATTGCAGAGATAGAAAGGCTTCAGCCGCTGAAATTGCTTAACGAAGAAGAATTCAGGAAATTTAAAGATAAATGTGGTGATATTTTTGAAGCTGGCATGGGAGCTGAGGCTATCCTACAGGCATTGAAGCAAATTGACGTGGATGCTTTGCACCAGGAGCTTCGTGAGCAAATCCGTAGCACCTCGGGAGGATATCGTAAGAGGGTCAGTCAAAGGCTACAATTAGTTGAAGCTTTTAAGCTCAGTGGAAATAAACCTGAGTGGATGGTTGTAACTGTGCTTCCTGTATTACCTCCGGCGCTTCGTCCTATAGTTCAGTTAGATGGTGGTCGTTTTGTTATTAGCGATCTTAACGACCTCTATCGGAGGGTTATTAATCGTAACAACCGTCTCCGCCGTCTTATGAAGTTAGGTGCGCCGGAAATAATTATCCGAAATGAGAAACGCATGTTGCAGGAAGCTGTTGATGCTCTTATTGACAACGGCCGAAGAGGGCGCGCAGTTACCACTGGTAATAAGCATGCCTTGAAATCTCTTTCTGACATCCTGAAGGGCAAGCAAGGACGGTTTCGGCAAAATCTTCTCGGTAAGCGAGTAGACTACAGCGGTCGCTCGGTCATTGTTGTTGGTCCTAA
>JAUWFX010000135.1 GCA_030606765.1 Dehalococcoidia bacterium | reverse complement strand
GCCCTGGTGCGCAAGGCAGCCGAGGCGGCCGGGGCACGTTGTGCGCTCAGCGAACACTGGCTCAAGGGTGGTGATGGTGCCCTGGAGCTTGCCGATACAGTTATGGAAGCCTGCGAAGAAAAGAACGACTTCAAATTCCTTTACCCCGTGGAAATGAAGCTGCGAGAGCGGGTGGACAAGATTGCCAAAGTGGTCTATGGAGCCGATGGCGTGTCATGGACCCCTGATGCCGAGGCCAAAGCCAAGATGCTCGAGGCCGATTCTAAATATGATGAATACGCTACCATGATGGTGAAGACCCATCTGAGCCTGACACACGACCCGGCCCTTAAGGGTGTCCCCAAGGGATGGACCCTGCCCATTCGCGATGTGTTGATTTATTCCGGGGCGAAATTCCTCTGCCCCTGCGCCGGGACAATCAGCCTGATGCCAGGAACCAGTTCCGATCCGGCCTTCAAAAGGGTAGATGTTGATACGAAGACTGGCAAGGTACAAGGGCTTTTCTAAAGGATGATAGACCGGTCCGGGAAGATAACTTTTGCTTTACGACATCTTCTCTCTTAAGGGAGAGATTAAGGGGAAGGGTACTGGTAAAAGCTAAAAGCGTTTCTTTGACGATTGATGGCAAGACAGTAGGAGCTGCCCGTGGTGAAAAAGTCCTGTGGGCAGCTCTGGATAATGGCATCTACATCCCCAACCTTTGTTCTATTCGGGAAAAGAGCGAGCCTTTTGCTTCTTGCCGCCTCTGCTTTGTGGAGGTCGCAGGTAAGGATAACCCAGTTACAGCCTGTACTACACCTGTGGCAGAAGGAATGGTGGTCAATACCAGAGGGGCAAAGGCATTGAGGCTAGCCCGCACCGCTTTGGAATTGCTTCTAGCCAGTCTCCCTGTAGATTGCGTCCATTGTCAAAAAAGTGGTTCTTGCGAACTTCAGAGGATAGCCAAGTATCTCGGCGTGAAGCTCAAAACAAAAAGGTTCAGGAAAATCCTGCCTGAGCTACCCATAGATTCTAGCAGTCCCCTGTTCATTTATGACCCTAATAAGTGTGTGCTCTGCGGCAGATGCGTTTGGGTATGTCAGGAAAAACTGGGCAAAGGAACCATTGGTTTTGCTTACCGTGGCTTCCGGAGGATGGTCACCACTTTTGGAGATGAGCCTATGGGTAGGTCCAGTTGTCAGGATTGTAGCGAGTGTGTTTCCGTTTGCCCTGTTGGTGCTCTGGTGTTCCGTAAGGAGCGATAATCCGTAGCGTCACCAAGAGCATAAAGCAAAATCCGTCAGCCAGACTTAGCCTCGATTAAAGACGAGAAAGCTTAATCTAGCCTTTCCCTTATTCTCCAACAGGCTCGACTTTCACCAGCTCTAAAAGGAGCCGAAGACAGAATCGGTGAAGGGTTCCCAGGCACGCCGCTCCTCATCATACGGGGCTTCCACCAGTGTGCATTGCTTTCCCAGAACCATAGTCTCCCGCCGCTCACCATAGTGTTTCCATTCACCTATGCTCTCGCAACTGGTGCCTCCATGACGGGCGAACCTCGCCCAGGCGTCTTGGATTTTCCTCGCCAGAGCCCGGGCTTCTTCGCCGGAACCGGTGAAATTGTCATCCAGAGTCCCGAACACAAACCCCAGATCCACTGCATGGCAAGCACCAAGAATTCCGTTCATTAGCGGTGAAACCCAGTTGAACAGATACATGTAAGTCGGCTGTTGACGGCGATAATGTGCCTCGGCAAGCTTAATCGCCGGCATGCGGAAAACTCTGTCCGATTGGATAGCAATAAACAATTCAGGAGGGGTAACTGGAAGATTGCACTGGCTACGAGCCCGGCGATAGGATTCTACCAGCCTCGTCACATCCCCACCCGGAATGAGACGCTGGCAACGCCGCAGCAGGCCAGCTTCGTTCAAGTTGGGAAGATTTTTATCCAAAACGGCAAAGAGCTTCCATTCATCCAAGGTGGTGCCGATCAGGACTGCCACATTGTCTGCCGAGCCGCCAGCAATAGCGTGGATCGGCAATTCTGGAATCACATTGCCATCAACCACGGGCTTGAAAGGCAAGCCATCCATAGCCAATTTCGGATCCTGCGCTCTAGCCATAACTTCCACCTGAGCATTGATAACCTGCTGCTCGGTAAGCGACCGCAATTTGTTAACAGTAGTCGGCTTTATATCTAGAATGTCGAGAAAGATAGCCCCCAGTTTCTCAGCACGCTCCAGCGAGTTCACATGATGAGCCGCCCCACTTTGGAGGATAGCTCTGTGAAAGAGCCCGCGCGCCCTAGGCATCGCCAGTAGCATCCCCACGCTCATGGCCCCGGCGGACTCGCTGAAGATGGTCACATTGTCCGGGTCCCCGCCGAAGCGCGAGATATTATCCCGCACCCATTCCAGCGCAAAGACCTGGTCAAGCAGTCCTTCATTTCCTGTAGCTGGTATCTTGCCTTTTGTGACTTCATTTAGATTAAGGAAACCCAATACGCCCAGTCTATAATTAATAGTTACTACCACCACATCACCGCGTGTAGACAGAGTCCGCCCATTGTAGAGCAACCACGAGCCGGCACCGGTGGTGAAGAAGCCGCCATGGACCCAGACCATAACCGGGCGCTTGGCACCATCCAGGCCGGGAGTCCAGATATTGAGATACAGACAGTCTTCGCTTTGTTGTTGTTTCTCCGGTGGTTCCAGAAACTGGATCTCCATTGGTGACTGTGGGGCGGTGGGGGCAAACTCCTTAGCCGGTCTAACTCCGCTCCAGGGTTTGGGAGGCCCAGGCGGCAACCAGCGGCGCTCGCCTACTGGTGGTGCCGCATAAGGTATGCCACGGAAAATGTATAGACCCTTCCTGGAAATACCTTCGATTTTGCCTGAGTTAGTCTCGCCAACTGCTGTTGAAGCCTCACCCATGGCTTTTCCTGACCTAAAAACGGACTAAATTATAGTAACATTCACCTCCATCGTCAAACAGCACCCCTTTTTTAGATAATTTGACACGTGCTATACTATTGGTCAGGATTCTGGAAAAAACTAAACGGTGACTGTGTCGGTTAGTCCGGGATCGTAACACCCGCTTATTAAAGCTACAAAGGAGGCAGCAATGTTAGAGGTATTTTTAACTGAAGAGCGCAAAAAGTTCAGACAGGAGGTTCAGGACCTGGTCAAGAGCATACCACGGCAGCTTATACTGGACATGGATGCCGATAAAATCGAGTTCCCCTACGAATTTGTCAGGGAAGCCGGCAGGAGAAATCTGCTAGGCATCAGGTTCCCCAAGCAATATGGCGGCAGAGACCTGAAATGGGTGGATGAACTCATCACGGTGGGAGAGGTCAATAAGCTCGGGGTGCCTTTTGCCTGTCTCGTCTCAGTTACCTCCATCGTTGGAGAAGGCTTAAACGTGTTTGCGACCGAGACTCAAAAAGAGAAGTACCTCAAACCATTAATCGCCGGCACACAATGGGCTGGCGAAGCACTCACCGAGCCAAGAGGCGGTTCTGATTTCTTCGGCGCCACCACTGTGGCTAGAAAGAAAGGAAATCACTATTACCTTACTGGACAGAAGCGCTTTGTCGTTGGTTCTGAGGGCGCCGATTTCTTCTTGGTATTCGCCGTCACCAACCCCGGCGCCGGCCGTGACTCACTCAGCGCCTTCATCGTTGAGAGGGATATGGGCGTGGAGGTAAAGCATGTCTACGGCTTGATGGGTTCCCGGGGGACTGGCACAGGTAGATTGGTCTTCCGTGATGTCCCTGTGCCAGAGGAGAATCTGGTGGGGAAGGAAAACGAAGGGGCAAAGGTATTCTACAAATTGATGGTGCCGGAAAGGCTGCTCTCAGGCGGAGTGGCTGGCTCCAGAGCTATTCTGGAATTGGTCGCCCGATATGCCAACAAACGGAAGGCCTTCGGCCAAACCATACGGAATTTTGAAGGAGTGAGCTTCAGGATAGCCGACTGCATCACCAAGCTCGATGCTGTGAGTGCCCTGGCATACGCCGTGGCTAAGACGATCGATGATGGGGTAGGTACCGCAGGCTATCAAAGGAGACTGGTGTCGGAGGCGAAAAAACTGGCTACCCAAACACATTGGGAAGTGGTGAATGATGCCATGCAGATACTTGGCGGCATTGGGTATACCAATGTCTACCCAGTGGAACGTGCACTCAGGGAAGCCAGACTTGCCATGATCTGGACCGGTAGCAGCGAAATCATGAACTTAATAATCCAGCATGAATACTATAAAGAAATCCTGGCGAAAGGAATCGAGGGCAGAGATGTTGAAGGCGACGTTCCTCTCAGTGAGGCAGAATTGGCAGAGGAAAGGATTTATGAATCAGAACCCATAGCCGCTGCCCCATAATTGCGGAAAGGTCTCAGATGCAAGTCCTGGATGTCGGGCCAACAGCGGCATCCGAGCCAGAAGTACTTAACAAGGTAAGGCGGGGAATAGCGGGTTACGTCCCTTTAAGGAACCAGACTGTTAGCGAAAAGGAGTAAGTCTATGGATGTCATCGAAGCCGTGAAAAAG
>JAUWFX010000157.1 GCA_030606765.1 Dehalococcoidia bacterium | reverse complement strand
GAAGACATGAACAAATTAAGCAAAGGAAAGGACTGCACTACGATTGACACCCGCTACTGCGTCTGAAGCGGTTTGTTCGGCAATCCTACATCATGAGTTGACCGCTTCGCCAGTGGCGAGATAGTGCTGAAGCACTTCCTGCCAATGCGAAAGCATTGCGGTGAAATCAGACTGCTGAAGAGTCTGGATGCGTTGGTTTCCTTCTTCGGTCAATCCTGTGATTACCTGTTCGCAGCTGACAACTGTTCCGCCAGTTTCTGTGCCTTGAAGCTCCGTTCGATAGACCATGCTTCGCATGCCGTTGACCCGAACAAACTCGATTGCTCGGTTCTTATCGTAACGACTAATGACCCAGACATCTCTCTGGTCGCCTTCTCCGTGGGAATGAGTTGTGAAGACGCCTCCCTGCTCAGCTAGACCGCTATCAAGGTAGACGATGTCGCACTCCCACCCTGGTGAATACTCATACTCACGAACAGGGCACACCATGGGAAATATGACTTCGGGGGGGAAGGAATAGTTCAGTTTCCCCTTGAAGACCTTCCTCTCACCTTTGATTGTCTGTTTTGGCTTGCGTGATAGTCCTGCCATTTGCTTCTCCTTTATGAAACTATGCCATCGGTGAAGGCATCAGCTTTCCCTCTTGGTCTAGCATTGTACTACATCATAACAAGCTTGGGGGGGAAGGTCAAGGAAGGGGGGCGGTAGCCCCTGCCTTAGTTAGTAACCTTGCTCCGGCTCGATCAGGCCGTAGTTGCCATCCTCACGACGGTATAGCAGATTGAGCCTCTCAGTATCAGCGTCTATGAAAAGAAAGAAATCATGCCCTAAAAGCTCCATCTGGCTTATAGCTTCATCTACAGGCATGGGTTTGACTAAGAAGCGTTTACTCTTTACCACTCTTTTGGGAGCCTCGATTTCCTCCGCCTCGATTGCCGCTCCTTGCCGAGCAAAAGAAATGCCTCTGCCCTTATCATATAATTTGCCTTTGTATCGCTCGATTCGCTTAGACAGCACATCCACTACTTTATCAATGGCTGTGCGAATATCCTTAGACTTTTCCTGAGCTTTAATTAAGACACCTTTGCTGTCAAGGGTAACCTGGACAGTGAATCGCTGCTCAGGCAGCTTTGCGCCTTCGTGGGAAATCTCCACCTTGCCTTCACCGATGGTAGGTAAGTAACGACTTAGTTTGCCAATCTTCTTCTCAACATATGCCTTCAATGTTTCAGAGACCTCCACATTATTCTTAGCGATAATCTGTAGCTTCATTTCTCCTCCTTCAGTTATAAATCTCCCTTGCTAAGGTTAAGCCCCAAACAGACGCAGCTCCCTTGTTCTTGAGAGCTGCGGCACAGGACTCCAGCGTGGCTCCAGAGGTACATACATCGTCTATAAGGATAATTTGTTTACCCCCTACCTTTTCATCATGGCACACGAAAGCATCGGCTACATTCCTTCGGCGCTCTTCCACATCAACTGCTCTCACCTGAGGTTGGGCCTGTTTAACCCGAATGAGGCAATCCTCAATCACTGGCAAACCAATGCGCCTGCCCAACTCCCTGGCGAGCAGGCTGGACTGGTTATAACCCCTCTCTCTCAATCGCCGTGGATGAAGAGGGACGCCAACTAGGGCTTCGCCAGGCGGGGGATTTGCCTTGAGATAATCAGCTAATAATTCAGCCAGACAGGGAGAGATTGCCTTCAAATTTCGATACTTCAACTCATGAATGGCTTTCCGTATTACCTCGTCAAACCTAAATAGAGAACGGATGCCGTCAATCTCAGTTTGTCTTTGCCAACAGCTTGGACATACGATACCGCTAGCCTGAGGCCTGCCACAGTGGGGGCAAAGCGGGGGTAATAGCCTTGGTAGTTTTCCAAGACACTCAGGGCAAAGAAAACCTCCTCCTTTTCCACAGCCAACGCATCGGCGCGGGAAAAAAGAGTCCACCGCCAGCTCAATTAATTTACCTGAACGAAGCAAATCTTATGCTAAGGAGTGTATTCTCGGCGTGGTGTGCGGGTATGAAGTTCTCCACTAAGAATAGGCTCATTAAGGTATATTTCGCCATTCCTGATCTTTAAATTGTAACCACAATCAGGATTGGTACACACCCAGGCCTTGTAGTGAATCGGTGCCCCCTGACTACCAAAGTCAGACAGAGGCACTAAATCCCCCTTTCCGCATTTCTGGCACTTCGGGAATGAACCGGTTTCCAAGTTCCACCTCCACAATTAATTTATTTGTTAATCAGAACCAGTAAGTATATATTATCACAATTTCGTTTGCAAGGTCAGTTCACTCATAAGCCAAGTTTTTTAGATTTTCTTTAGAATTTCCTAATGACCCAGCCCAACCACCAACAGGCAGGTATAAATAGCCCCGGCCGGCGTCAGCTGGCTTCTCATTAACCTGATAGCCTCGACTGCGACAGGATATTTATCTCCAAAGATGGTAGAGCCTACAAGTTCGCCAAAGCTTCTCCTTTCCGGCGGTGATGCTCCTTCCCTGATGCGGGCCAGGGTCAAGTGCGGCACAAAGGGGCGTTCCTCCTTAGCAAAACCCAGGGCAGCGAGCGCAGAGTCAATGTTTTGCTGTAGCCTGGATAGCTTGTCCAGCTCCCCACCGACGCCAACCCAAAAGACCCGGGCTTGTCTTATACTGGGAAAAGCTCCCAGGCCTGAAATCTCTAAATGGAATGGAGAAATCCCCTGCACCGCTTTCTCTATAGCTTCAGTTATCTCTGCTACCCGCTTAGAAGGAATATTGCCCAGAAACTTCAAGGTCAGGTGAATGCCCCCCGGGTCCACCCACTTGACGAACCTATGTTCGTCTCTCTCCAATTCTTTTCTCAGCCTGGCTAATCCTTTCTTAGCCTCCTCAGGCAGTTCAATAGCAATAAAGGAACGGATTTCTTCAGAACCTTGGGACATTTCAGCTTCCTTGTCCATTTCCACCCTCACTTCAATCCTCTCCCTTCAAGGGAGAAGGATGATACTTTACGACCGGTATTCATTCCGTATCTAAAAGAGGGACGATGCCCTTTTCTTACTTTCCTTTTTTATTCTTTTCCTTTGGCTGCTTGGGCTTTTTCACATTCTTTCTGCCTTTAGTGCCCATCTCTAGTCTCTTCCTTTCTATTTAAGTATTACTGCTATGTGACACTTCTGCTCTTTGCATCCCGGCACAGCAGTTTTTGGGCGTTAGCCCCCAGGATTCTAGCTTTATCTTCCTCAGGAAGCTGTGCAGATTGGAT
>JAUWFX010000023.1 GCA_030606765.1 Dehalococcoidia bacterium | reverse complement strand
CCTAGGGGCTGGAGGTTGGAGGCTAGAGGTTAGTGGAGATGCATTGGAGATACGGTAGAGACACTGGAGAAATGAGCGGGTAGCTGAAGCATCACTCCGAGCACATAACCCGCGGCACAATGCCTGATTTGTAGTAGGCCTGATTGGTATGGTGTCCCTGGGATTAGGTATGGTGTCCCTGGAGTTCCCTACCAGAGTCATACCATTGACAAACCGTTGTAAAACCATTACAATGTGATACAAAGGAGGAGGTGTTACGAAGACAAAAGTAAGGATTAATCCTAAGACAGGCGTTCTCTATATACCTAAGGAATTGCTCAATGACGGCTTTAGGGGTGATGTGGATGCGCTGAGCAACGCAATGACATTCACCATCATTCATCCCTCTGCCGACCTAGAGAAAGTGAAAGAGAGCCTCGAAATCACTCTGAGAGATATCGAGCTAAGGCTTGCAAGAGAAAGCCCTCGTCGAGGTGACGATACGGAGACGGATTACCCAAAGGCTGGGACTTAAAACGAAGCTTAATCTCAAGTGGTTAAGCTTTTTCTTTTGAAGGAGGGAACAACAAGTTCAGTGGGAATTAGCTTGAAAGTATCGACCATAGATTTGAAGAGACCCCTGAAGAAGCTGAAGCTAGAACCTGGGGGGTTGTGTCTGAATGTCCCGCTTTCGGCATGTATTGGACAGGGGGACACTGTGCAAGTCGAAAATGGTGAGGCGTGGGTTGTATGCAAGAATGGTTTTTGCCAGTTTCTACCGGTATTTGTTGCCCGGGACGAGCTGCGCATTGGGGATTCGAGCATTGAGTTGCTAGTTAAGGAAATCACTGAACCTGAAGAATATCAGGCTGTCCGGTCTCTTGCTGATTATCACTATCGGGATTCCCAACTTTACGGTCGCACAGCTGTTCTTATAGCTCGCAATTTCCATCCGTTCTATCCTCGGGTACTCGGTTATATCGAGTTGGCAACGCCTTTTTACATGAACAAGGCTCGAGCAAGAATCCTTGATGCTCCTTTCAGCTATAATGGCATTAGTTGGGAGTCATGGGATAAGGAGACCACACGTAAGTACATCAATCTCATGGTTCGAATCGCACGATGCGTTGTCTATCCGGAGTTTCGCGGTCTGGGATTGGGCCAGACCCTAGTGAAATATGCTGTTGAATTCGTGAAGACTCGCTGGCAGACTTCGAGGTACCTTCCTTTTTTCCTAGAGATTTCGGCTGACATGCTTAGATTTGTGCCTTTTGCTGAAAAGGCTGGTATGGTATTTATTGGTGAAACCCAAGGTAACCTAAATAGAGTCTATAAAGACATGGAATACCTGACGCGTAATGTTGATCGAGTAAGAGGTGGGGAGATTGTCTCACAGGAGTCTAGTGGCATCGTTGACCAGCAAGTTGCTCGGATGAATCGCATTCTTTCACTTATTGAAAAGCGAGGATTAAGCCGTGATGACATCCTTAGGAGGCTCAAGAGGTTATCGCGGGACCAAGTTCTTCGAGACTTCGCACTTTTTCATAACATAGTCAGTCTGCCAAAACCGACATATATGAAGGGCTTGAATCTATCAGCAGAGGAGTTTCTGCTGGAGCGAGTCAAGTTGATACAACCTCGTAGCAGCAAGACAATCTCTTCAATCCAATTAGAGCCTCTGCAAGGACCGGTTGAGTTGCTTGACATTACTTTATCTTTCACCTCACGAGTTCGGAGAACCAAGCTTACACACAGTGTCCAGCAAGCATTCGGGATATCTCCAGATTCTATCGAGTCAGTTGTGGTGCGTCATTTGTCTCTAGATGTTCAACCGGGCGAAATTGTACTTATCCTCGGCCCTTCCGCATCCGGTAAGACGACGCTAATCAACTTCTTAGCTACAGGGAAGAGGGCCTGGAAAGAGGGCCAAGTTAAAGGGAATGTATCTTGGCCTACCAACTACAAACCTGGGACATTCAAGAAGCCACGGTCTCTAAAAGCGTTGGTTGAACTCATGCAGGTACGTGATGTATCTTCAGCACTATCTTTAATGGGCTTGGTTGGTCTCTCAGATGCTTTTGTATACCTTAAAAGATTTAATGAACTAAGCAAAGGACAGCAGTATAGAGCAATGCTCGCAAGGATGATTGCCGGTGGGTATAACGTTTGGCTCATTGACGAGTTCTGTGCAAATCTAGACCAAGCCACTGCCAACGTCATCACTGACAAACTACAAAGTCTTGCCCGTACTCTAGGAGCTACGGTCGTAGTGGCAGCACCACATTGCGATGCCTTTGTATCAACACTCAGGCCAGACAAGGTCATCAAATTAACTACTGCTTGGGAGCATCAGACACTTCGTGGGGTTGACTTTGTTCAGGCTGTCAGACCTAATCACTTACACCGTGGTCGTATTATTAGCCTTCGATTACGACCAGAATTCTTTAAGGCAGTGCGCTGCGGCCAGAAAACAAGCACTATCCGTACAGGCAGAAAGCACATAGAGCCTGGGCCGCTTATTTTGGAATCACCAGGAGAGTCACTGCTAGTAAATGTTACAACGGTCACATACAAGCGCTTTACGGATCTGAGCGATGAGGATGCAAGGACCGATGGTTATGCAACACTTACGCAGCTTCAGGATGAGTTGAAGTCGGTCTACCCTAAGTTGCGTAAGAATAGTCCATTGACCGTGGTCAAATTCCAGCAACCAGCTGGAAATGAGGCCATTGTGTCACCATCACTCTCTGCCATTTTATAGGAGGGATAAGCAGTAGTACGATGAGTTTTGTGTCGGCCCCGGAAGAAAAATTTGCAGCAGTTTTCGATCGATCTGCGTATCAAACGACAGATCCTATTGTTAAAATACAGCATGTCCCGAAAGGAAACAACGTCGTATTTGGCAGAACAATACAAGATGACAACTATGATAAGTTAATCTATATTGGCAAAGTCTTGGAGAATACACTGGGCAGAAACTACCTCAGTGCTGACGTTTGGCTAGATTTAACATTTCCTCATGTTACTTATGTCACAGGTACTAGGGGCAGCGGAAAGAGTTTCGATTTAGGGGTACTTATTGAGGGTATCTCTAAATTGATCAACCCTTCTCCTATTCAACAACATATAGAACCTATCTGTTCAATAGTAATTGACACGCAAAGTCAATTTTGGACACTGAAATATCCTCCGAATCCCAAAGTGAAGGAAAACGCTATTCAGCTGGAACAACTAAAGAGGTGGAATATCAAGCCAAATGCACTGGCAAACTGCCGTCTTCTAATACCACCAAACGTTGAAAAGATCACTGGCGATGAGGAAGTATTTCACATAAAACCCAACCAAGTGCGGCACGAAGAATGGTGTGCCTTAATCGATGAAGATGTGTATAGTCCACAAGGACACGTATTAGCCCAAACCATAGAAAAGATACCTGAAAAAGACTATTCTATCGATCATATGATCAGTTATATCCAAAATCATTCAAATTGGCATGATGTGCCTGAAGTCTCGAGAAATGCTGTCGTTTATAAGCTAAATGGATACAGACGTACAGGGTTGTTCAGTAATCAAGGCCTAGAAATAAGTAGTCTTCTAAAACAGGGACAATGCACCGTTTTTTTGCTTAGAGAGATTCGAAATGTAGACAAGTCACTTATAACTGGCATTGTTGCTAGGCAGATATCTAAAATCATGGGTGAACACCAGAAAAGAATGAAAGTAAGTGCATTTTTCGAGAAAACAATAGGTACTGAGGGACTGCCAAATCAAGTTTGGCTAATTATTGATGAAGCTCATGTGATAGCTCCTAGTGGTTCTGCGTCACCTGCGAAAGAAGCATTGATTGATTACGTTAAGCGAGGCAGAGATGCCGGTCTGTCATTGGTAATGGCCACACAGCAACCATCTGCGATTGATGATAAGATCCTCAGCCAGGTCAATCTGTCCTTCTCACACAGATTGACTTTCTGCAGCGACATCAACGCCGCAATGAACAGAATTCCAACCAAATTGCTGGGCAGCGTGAAGTTCAAAGGTCTAGAAGTTACCGATTTTGGTGATATGCTGCGAAACTTGGAAGCCGGTGAGTGTTTTATTGGTGATCACAATACCAGTAGAGTCATACTAAGCTCAATTAGGCCGAGGGTAACATCGCATGGCGGTTATAACCCGAGCTAATCCACTTCAAGTGTTAATCCGGAAAATCGGCTATTCCGTGGGCCTTGAGTATCTTCTTAAACGTGTTGTTGACCTAACAGAGCTATACGCTGAGAAGAAAGTCTTAACATATGCGTTATTTCAGGACCTTGTTGGGAGTACTTTTGAACGACAACGTGGGAATCTAGAACGTGCAACTCGAGAATTTGCTAACTTCTATAGCACCCTCAATCTGGTCAGGATTAACAGGATTAGATCAAAGAATATTGATGTATACTGTACTTTAGATACACTCTCGATAATGAGGCGCGTTTTCGATAACAATGACAGCGCCTTTATTTCAGCTGTAAAGTTGATACTCGCTCAATGTATCTTGGAGGCCGATGGTGACATTTTTCTAAATGCTCTTGCTGCTGATTTTGATAGATTAAAAGCTAAAATACTAATAGAAAAAATGCGAAGGGCCAAACGCAACTATATGCTTAACGTGTTCAAATCTCCCCAAATGCAGAAAAGAATCTACGAGATAATTGATATTGAGAATCAGCCCACCAACAAAGGAGGCTCGAAGGAAAAACCAATTGGAAGAATGAAGCGAAGAACAGAGCCACTTGATAGCTACCGACGGACGGAACCTCTTTCAGAAAAGCTTAATCCTAAAGGTAACCCTATTTCGAATGACTATCTCGAGGGAGTCATAACTACACGGAAGGGGTGGGCAGAAGACCTAGATCTATTTAAAGGCAAGCGGAAGACGGAAAAGGGCATCAGTCTTTTGGACGCACTCTCTGATCTGGGACTTAGGGATGGAGCTTCTGAGGCTTACATTTTCTGGCCCTATTCAAGTGATCTGGAAAGGCTTAGGATAAGGCCTGACCAAATCAATATGAGAAGGGGCCTGAAGCCTTGGGACCTTCTTTGTACTATCGCAAAAGCGAATAACGTAAAGGCCGACATTTATGACAATAGGACCGACTATTCCGAAGTGGTTGATAAATTGTACAAGTATTGGCAGCTATACAAAGAAGGAAATAAGGCTGTTGGAGAGATCCGGCACCATCTGCCCTTATACATTGCCGAGCCTTGTCTGGTTGCTTTTTCCGTGGGGACTTCAAATGATATACCACCACTTCAGGAGATAATCATGGCTGAGAGAACTCGAAGCCATCGACGGTTTCAAGAGATCGGCATTAGGGGTACGGAAGGCGGGCTTCTTTTTGCGAGGCACACATGACAGTGTATATGACACCCAATTTCATAAATGACCTTAGAGAGTCTGGAGATCCGACGTTCGTTAGACGTGTGCTGAATCATACGGTCGACAAAGACGGTGGTTTTCCAGAGGATGCAGATGATCATCGATACCAGGGTATCGAAGACGCATGGATAAGGTATGTAAGTCAAGGAGCGGCTGGATATAGGGTTATCTACATAAGGCAAGGCAAAAATATCTATCTATATTGTGCTGGAAAACATGATATAGAACGCAAATTAAAACCACTACGGGGCGTGACTTCGATAGTACCTATTGAATCAGTACAAGTTGCTCGACGCGCACAGTGGCTCAAGCAGTGGCAAGGATTTGATATCGGGAAATTCTACAAAACAAGCGAACCTGCATATCTAAGTAGACTAATAAAGTCTATGTATCATGTCGGTCACGAGGAGATATTTATCATATCACCATTCATTTCTAGTGAACTTCTTGATAGCAAGCATCATTTTGGGCGCTTCCTAGATAAGGCAATTGAAGAAAAGACTGTGGTTGTATTAATTACAAGACCGCCAGGGGATGATGAATTGCGCCTATACAGAAGATTAGAGGAAAGGGACATCTTGGTATATTTTTACGACAATCTGCATACGAAACTTTATATCTTCAATATAAACAGGAGCACACTAGACAAGGAACAGGAAGAAATGACCAGCATAGCTCTACTTGGTTCTGCCAATTTCACGAAGGTTGGCATCGGATTTGATGACGTGCGAGCTCAAGAAGAACTATGCTACAGAGTGCCTGTAGAAAGGTTTGAAGAAGCACATATTTATGCCTCTAGAATTATAAGGAAATCAATCAACCTGCAAAAATACATTCGGAGGCGAAGGAGGAATTAGCTAATGAGTATGACAAATAGAGCATTTTATGACGCAGCTAATCTGAAGGAGAATCCGTTTCGGGCGAACCCTGTGCTCGAGGAGGATCCTCGAATGAGCATATGGGTTGGATACGATAAACAACAACGTGAGCTTATGAAGTTATTGGAGCGAACTCGTGCAGATCAACACGGGAACATATATTTGGGATTGGTATACGGGGCTCTAGGTACAGGTAAGACTCACGCATTGCTATGGGCCAAGTATCAGATAATGAAACGCAGGAAAGAGGAGTTTGATAGCATTGCATTTTATGTGCAAAGTCTATTGAAAGGCAAAGGCTTGAGCTTTGCAGAAGCCTTCAGCGAGGATATAGTCTCAAAGTCAAACCTCCCTTCCGAGATATTGGGATTCAGGCAGTTTCTTCGTGAATGCATAGTCGATTATAAGAAAACGGAAAAGAAGCCAAAAGAGACAGATAGGGAAGTATTGGAGAAGATTATACCACCAGATCTTCACGAAATAGCAGAATCTATTTTGCATTGCGAGGACGAGTCAGAGGTTAGAGAGTTATTGAGTGCAAAGACTGACTATGAAGCGGTTTTGCTTTTCACCAAGATTGTGAACCTTTTTGTCTACGATATTAAACAAGAGTCCGGGTCTTGTCGATTCAAGAAAGCTATGTATCTATTCATGGATGAAATGGATATTCTCGTGGAATGCTCGGCAAAGGAATCTAGAGATATAAATATGATGATCAGGCACATATACGACTTGTGTCCCTATTGTTTCGGGATACTTCTTGCATATTCTGGATCGGCAGCTGATGCTAACCTTCTATGGACCGACTATGTACAGGAGCGTGTTGCAAAACACATTTTACTAGACTATTTACAACCTTATGAGGCGAAGGATTTCGTAAAAGCAATCCTAGACACGGCTAGAGTGGACGAGAAGAAAAACACAGGCTATTATCCATTCCATGAAGATGCTATAGATGCGGTTATAGAAACGTTGGTTTCTATTACACCGAGGAAATTGGTCATGAAGATGCAGCAAATAATTGAAGAATGCAGGCTTGCTGGCGTAGATCCAAAGGATGGTCTTATTACAGCCCAAGTACTTACTGACAAGAACATATGGGAAGAAATTCTTTAGATTCACAATCTCCTCGAATTAACACAAGGTGTGTATTATGCGCTTGCAGTCTAGACCGCAAGCGCGATCCTGATTATTTTCCCATATTAGCAAGCACTAAAGCATTTCCATCAACAACGTACAGTATTACTTGAAACTGGAGGAATGCCATGAGAAAAGTGAGACTAGACGAGAAGATGCTTGTATCCACTCCGGTAGGTAAGATCATTATCAAGATCGGAGAGGTGTCTAAATTAATGTCTTCAACGGGTACAAAGCTAACCAATTGCTATATTGTGAGTTCAACGGAAAACAAAGCCTTGCTCGATCCTTTTCGAGCAAGGGAAGTCCTTTCCGACATAGAATCAGATCCAACCATTTCTAAAGCTCTAGGCGCAGAACTAGTTGAGGCTGCAATGAAGGATGTAGATACTCACTGTAAAAATCTTCAGGGCACTTTTGAAGGCAATCTTCGTAAATATTGCAGCAAGCACAAGATATCCATTGACGGACGATTCCCGAAGTTCATTATAGGAGATTTCCTACAAGTTGCAGTACAGACAAGTAAAGGAACACTAAGGATTGGCACCAAGGAAATAAAAGGTTTTCTTATGGAGGCAATTAGCCCTACGATTGAAGAAATTCTGGCTCAGGAATCCAAAAGGGGGGTCAACAAGTCTTCATTCCTAGATGAATTGTACAGTGCCTACGAAAGAGTGGTTCTCCTACAACGGTTAACCAGTGGGAATCCGGTACCGATAAAGGATCTATTTAATGAGCTCGTTTTCGTAAAGCAACCGCAGAAATTTAGAAACAATGCTAGTAGGTCAAACTTCTATGAATACACACGTGAGTTTTTTTTGCGCGACTTAGCGAAATTAGTAAAATCAGGCCCCAACGTAATTAGAGGCAAACGTCTGCAACTTATACCTACTTCGCTAACAGATCAAGCGTTCCCCTTTTTTCTGGACGGATCTTTGCGATATATCGGCCGTATCGTGTTTAGTGAGGTAAAACAATGATTGAAAATCTTGACCAGACAACTGCAAAGCAAATAATAAGGGATTTGAAAGGTGGCACTTGCGCGATTGAGAATGTCGGGTACATAAATGTTGGGAATGAAAATTGGTATCGTGAGGCAGCACAGTTTTTTGATGATATTAAATCGAGCAAAGATTCATTAGTTAGATTCATAAAGGGTTATCCGGGAGACGGTAAGACTCAATTCTTGGGCATGCTAAGATCGATCGCACTAAACAAGGTGTGGGCGATCTCTTACATATCATCGGGAGACGTCCAGTTGAACAAATTTGACATGGTTTATTCTGAAATCATCAAGAATCTAATCCTTCCAACGGGAATAAGACTGGTAGATTGGTTAGTGCTCCCAGAAACAAAGGGGGGTAGAGCACTCCTCTGTGCTGTTTTTTCAAGTATATATTTCAAGATATATCCGCCTGGTATGAAGGAAGGCTTAAAGAAACAATTGACCTTGGAGGCGCTAAAGGTAAGAGCTGCTGAAGTTGCTAACCACCCGTTAGTAGCTGATTTGTTCGGCAATGCTGTAAAAGGTTTTGTGGACGCTGTTGTTAATTCTGATCAAGGTCTAATACATAAGATAGTCACGTGGTTTGAAGGTGGCGACATTACCATCCCGGAAATCGGTGTGGGGAGGAAGATCGATATTAAGATATCGCGAGATGCCATGCGTAGCATATCAATTCTCGCTGACATCGTTGGTTGTGGTGGCATACTAATCTTACTTGATGAGACAGAACGTATAATTGATCAATACAAGACAGTACGAAAGAAAAGCTATCATGTCATGAGACATCTTCTTGACAATGCTGATGATCAAGATGGCATGAGATCTTGCATAATCTACCTTGCTGCAACTCCCGATATGTTTACATCGGAACGGGGTCTTTCAGAATACGAAGCTTTGAGGTCTCGGTTACATAGCGCGGAAATACTTCCGTCATCTGGCTATATTGACTGGCGAGGAGTAATCGTTGATCTTACCAAAACTCCTTTACCTTACAACCTTCTTGTTCAGCTTGTACAGCGGATAAGAAGCATCCACGCTATTGCCCAAAACTGGAACCCCGAGGCTGTATTAACCGACCAGTCAGTACAAGATATTGTTGGAACAATAGAGAAAGGTGTCTACCAGGTATCGAAACCAAGGATGGTCGCCGCTGGAGTTTCAACAATTCTAGAGATTGTAGAGCAAAATCCGCAGAAAGATATCTCCACAATGCTTCCTAGCCTATTAGGAACGTTAAACAATGAATTGTCTACAGAATCAAAAACAGAACCGTGGGCAGAATAGACACACAGCCTTTACACTTAAACATATCTCAAGCTAAACAAATATTCCGCTATCTAAAAAGAGGAGTAGTACCTCCCAGAAGGATAAAGACTCTCACGGCGGGTTTTCAGGAAGAAATCAATCTAATTGATACGGCATTCAAAGATGTTAAAGATGGGGCAGGACGTTATCTCTTTATTGAAGGGAAATTGGGAGATGGTAAGTCACATTTGTTTAGAATTGCAGAGTCAATGGCAATGCGAGAGAATTTTGCAATAGCAAGAGTAGTTTTTGATGGAGACATACACGCTTTCAATCATCCTCAGCGCTATCTCCATAGTATGTTTGAGAATCTAAGTGTTCCAAAACTGAAGAGCAAAGGTCTAAGTGCAGCTGTTTGTCATTGGCTATCGACCGATAAGCGACAAGATCTCTTAGATTGGGCTAGAAGTTCTGCTTCTTGGGATATGCGGAACGACATACAATCTCTGGCAGCATCCAACATGGCAGGATCGCCTTATTACGAATTGTGCAAGAAACGCGTTGACTGCCGAGATATCCAGTTCAGAGCTAGTCCACGTTATGTTCTTCAGGAGAGGCTAAGTCCGAGGGCACAATTATGTCGAATTGTCGGGCTTAATGGATTGTTGGTGTTGTTTGACGAGGTTGAATCTATCTCTATTTTGCTCACAAACATTCGATCAAGACTAATATCTTACGGGATATTGGAAGAACTTGCCGGCTCTGGGAAGTTCAGGGACTGCCTTTTCTTAGTTGGCGTGACTCCCGATTTCGATAAGAAGATTCAAGATGATAAAGGCTGGTACGACTGGTACCTGCAAACATATCCAGAAGGATTCCGCTTCATGAAGAAGTGGATGAGCAACTCGTATCATAAGATGAGACTTAAGATGGCGTCAAGGGATGAGAATATTAGTTTTTGTATGAAATTGAGAGATTTCCACGGACTCGCATATTCATGGATAGCAAAGGCGACGATATCCAATTCCTTTATTCAAGATTTCATAAGCATTCACTACAATAGCAATTCAACTCAGCGTGAAATAGTCAAATCCTTTGTAGACATATTGGAAATATGCCAACAGAATCCTTCTTGTCACCCTAGTCAACTATTGCCAACATAGACTCATATGCTATCCCCCTACTAGGCCCATTTTGACCATCACCGGTTGATCACTCGCAGTTTCACAGAATTTTGTTGATAATGAGGCACAATCAGAAGGAGTCGAGATAGTTAGCGGCAGCGAGTACGCTTTCTATTGGTGAAAAAATAACAACAGAAGGAGATACTCGGATTGAACTTTTCGGCAAGAAGTCTAGACAGGGCAATGTCCTCAAGCTTTAAGCAGATGCTACTGTTAAAAATACCGGCAAAACAAGGTATAAGTGTTTAGAGAAACACGTTAGCTTTTTCTTATTCCGATAACAACGTTGCCATCTTCTGGAGCGCCTCCGAGATTGTCTCGGTTGGCAAAGTGCATATCAATTCGGCATTTCGAGCGCGCCAATCCAAACTCTTAACCTGGTCAGATAATATTGCTCCTGCCACTGGTAACCCCGCGGGAAGGAGAATCTCGAAAGGGTAGCCCTTGGGTTGGCTGGTTATTGGACAAAGGATGGCCAGTCCTACCTTGCTGTTATAGCTTTGTGGTGACAGCACCACGGCCGGACGGCGTCCGGCTTGTTCGTGACCTGCTTGCGGATTCAAGCTAATCCACACCACATCTCCGCAACTAGGCACATAAGTCCGGTGGCCTACCACGTTTCATTCCCCACGGCGGAGCCGGTATCAACCTCGTGATGCAAGTTCTCTTTGGTGACCTTTGATAGGAGTTGTTCCAGGGTCAGCTTCGGCTTAGTTATCGGCGTGACAACGATTTTCCCGTCTGCCAGCGATATTTCGACGGCCGTCTCTTTCTGGAGTCCTACTTCATCAGCGAAAGATTTCGGAATGCGCAAAGCGAGACTGTTACCCCATTTCTGAACACGCGTCTTCATGTCAAACCTCCATTCACGGTATCTACAATGAAGATACTCCTTCTACAGGCGCTTGTCAAGTCTGTACAAGAAGGGAAAGGCACAATTTGTTCCTGAGCCCGCTGAAGTCACAAAGCGGCAAAAAGTTCAGGCAGGCGCGGGGTCTCGGGCTTCGAGCAGGTGGAACGAAAATCAAAAATAAAAGATAAAAAGTCAAAATTACAAGTCAAAAAGCAAAAATTCAGCGCCCTGGCGAGTCGGGGCTCGCAATGACACAGGAGGTTAGTGCTCCTTGTTAAAAATACCGGGAAAACGATGCGATCAAAACGATGGCTAAGAAAGCTACGAGACAGAGACTACTAGTCCTTGTCTAAGTCCTTGATAAGCTCGTCAACCGATTCGAAAGTCTTCACTCGCCCGGCCTTGATATCTTCGGCAGCTTCCTTCTCGCTTTTCTGCCACCGCTTTGTCCAGAAGTAAGCCTGACTCTTATCTACAAGTTTCTTCGGCATTTCTATATCTAAATAAGGTCTGGATATCACAGACCGTGATTTCATCCATCCCCTTTTCGAAATCCTATGGGGTGCCGTTTCGGTTCCGGTGGCGCCATAAGCTGACGAATAGCTTCAAACACCTGTTTAAATTGAGCATCATACTTCTTCTCAAGGGCGTCTAGCTTGCGGGCAAGCTCGACATGGCTTGCAAGCATCTGCCGTAAGCGGATAAAGGCCCGCATTATCTCAATATTTACCTGGATGGCACGCTGGCTACGCAAGACGCTGGATAGCATGGCAACGCCCTGCTCGGTAAAAGCATACGGGGGATAGCGTCGCCCACCCCATTCACTTGAGGTCACAATTTGTGACCTCAAGATAGCGAATTCTTCTTGACTAAGCTGGAACATAAAATCTTCAGGGAATCGCTCCAGATTACGTTTGACTGCTTGAACCAAGACCTTCGTCTCGACGCCGTAAAGCTCGGCCAGGTCAGCATCGAGCATAACTTTTTGCCTACGGATTAACAGAATTGCCTTTTCAATCCTATCGACAGGGATAAGCGATTTCTTATTGACCATGTCAATAACCTGCGGTAGTCTGGCCAGGTTTACTTGGTCTGCCCTTGTTCCGATTATATCACAAAGGTAGTTAACTCTTACTCTCTATATCCCTGTCCTCCGCGTGCCCACTTTCGAGGGTTAGGACCTTTCCGACTTAGGCAGGCGGGATGGCATAAGGCTTCAAGCAGGTGGAACGAAAATCAAAAATAAAAGATAAAAAATCAAAATTACAAGTCAAAAAGCAAAAATTCAGCGCCCTGGCGAGTCGGGGCTCGCAATGACACAGGAGGTTAGTGCTACTGTTAAAAATACCGGCAAAACAGGGTATAAGTGTTTAGAGAAACACGTTAGCTTTTTCTTAAGGAGAGGAAGACCCTATTTCCCACGAAGATGAGCACAGCCAGGGCGACAGCAATGCCAACAAATTTCAGTATGTTGTCCAGGTTATAAGGTACAATTGCATATACCATCGTCCCCATGCCGCCTAAAATCAAGCCGGCTCCGAAGATATCCAACCTGTGTCGAATGAAGGTGCCCACGACAGTAAACACCATTCCCAAAGGTAAGACGATGAAGAATACGTTTCTAGCATGTACCGCTGAACCCTGCCAGGGTGAGGGATCAGGATAGAATGCCTCGATGCCCACGATGACAAGCGCGATAATCAAAGCCGCTATACCCAGAACGTAGATGACTCTAAGAAAACGCATCTATTCACTCCTTTGAAGGTCGACCGACCGTGTTGGTCTCCGCGTCTCCGGTCACCCCTCTGTCAATGTCCGTTTACTCTTATCCCCTCTCGATTTAATTATATCTCTAACTACCTCGAAATGGAAGCCGTGAGCAAGATGCTCCTGTTAAAAATACTGGCAAAACAAGGTATAATAGCTGAAGGCAGAACTATAAAGTGCTGACAGAATTAGATAGGAGGGGAAATGCGAGAGGTTATTTTATATCCGGGTGAGGATAGCTACTGGGTAGTAGAGTGTCCGAGCTTGCCTGGGTGCGTCAGCCAGGGAAAGACAAAAAAAGAAGCAATTAAAAATATCAAGGAAGCTATAAGTTGCTACATCCACTCCCTTGAAGAAGATATAGATGAATTATTTGCATAGCCGATTTGTGAAAGACAGCAATAAGCTGGTGCAAGAATACGTGGCATCTATTCCCTTTGACCAGCGGCTATACCGCCAGGACATCGAGGGCAGCATCGCTCACGCCAGGATGCTGGCAAAGCAGGGGATAATAGCCGCGAGCGAGGCGGAGACGATAATCAAAGGGCTCAACTCTATTCGAAAGGAAATCGAGCGAGGAAAGTTTCAATTCAAGACCGAGCTTGAGGATATACACATGAACATCGAAGCGGGGTTGTTTGAAAAGATAGGCGATGTGGCAGGCAAGCTCCATACCGCCCGTTCCAGGAATGACCAGATAGCCCTGGATTTGCGCCTGTTCGTCAAGGAGGAAATCTTGAAATCCATCGATAAGATAAAGGCTCTGCACAATTCGCTGGTGGAGTTGGCCGAGGCGAACAAAGCTGTCGTCATGCCCGGCTATACTCATCTGCAGCAAGCCCAGCCTGTCCTCCTGGCCCACCACCTGCTGGCTTATTTCGAGATGTTCCAGCGAGACAAGGAAAGATTTCACGATTGCCTCAGGCGCACCGACGTGCTGCCCCTGGGCAGCGGTGCCTTAGCCGGCGTTCCTTATCCCCTGGACCGGGAATTCGTGGCCCGGCAGCTGGGCTTCAGCAAGGTGAGCACCAACAGCCTGGATGCCGTTTCCGATAGGGACTTCATCATAGAATACGAA
>JAUWFX010000003.1 GCA_030606765.1 Dehalococcoidia bacterium | reverse complement strand
GTCTGGCTCATAGGTGCTGTTAAGCCCGCCGAATGTTACGGCTACAACCTTTTCGGTATTGGCTACCAACTCAAAGGTGTCTATGTTGAACCATACTCGGCTGATGCCCCAAGTGCTGGCGTTCCCGCTACACGTGAGGTCGCACACATAGTCCGGCACTGATGCTGCTGCCCAGTTTATCCCGGCGTAGAATGTACTGAGCGCCTCGCCCTGGGTTGTGGTGTTACCGGTGCTTATGGGCGCTGAGTAAACCAGATGTATATTGGCAGTGAAGTTGCCTGCTGTGCTGGACTTCGCGTGTAGCGTGTAGTTGCCGAAGGTGTCGGTAAGATATCCCTCCGGGGGGCTGCCCGGTAAGTTGGCAATATCCTCCCGTGCCTCTTGAATCCTGTCCTCGGCGGTGCCCATCCTAGTCTGTAGCGCACTGACGTTGAAGGCATTACCTGCTGTCTGGTTCCCCACGATTTTCAGCTCGTTTTCGGTGGCCAGTGGTCCTAGCGATAGGATAGCTTCCACATCGTCGGTGAGTCCCACTACGTGGTTGGTCATTGCAGCCATTTCCCCGTCTATCCTGGTCATGTCGACATTGTAGGCACTCTTGCTGGGAGCAAGTCCGTGGATCATGCCCCCGCTGATGGCAGCCGCTACAGCTATTGCTACCGCAACAGCTATCACGGTCGCCTTGTGCGTGCTTAGTGCTTCCTTAACGCTGTCTGTCCATTTTGTGTATCTCATAATGTAACCTCCTTTTTGTTTTCTATTGCTTTGATGGTGGCAGGGCGTGACCATGTTCGTGCCAACTGACGCCACTCTCTTGGATATTTGATATATCTATCGGGTGGTTGATATAGCTGGGCGAAGGGCATGGCTCCCAATTCCCAGATCATGTGTAACCGCTCAATAGAGTCACTTATTGATTCTCCTCCCCATGCCAGCAGTGCGTAACAACGTATTTTGTCTCTTGGTAAGCTGAGTCTCTTGATTGCCTGTTCCAATGGCTTTAGGGATTCCTTGGTATCAGCGGCCAAAAATACTTGCATAACTCTCAGGCCTCGTATTTCGTCAGCGATCTCACTTGTAAGTAGGCGACTGTCGAGCCCGCCACTAAACTGGATTACATGTTGAGATCGCAACATTGTGAATACTTTGGCGATGTGTTGCTGGCTGCACTGGAGTAGGTTATTATCCTGAATCATGTTGCCCGGCTGAATTACAATCTCCCGTAGTTTTCCCTCTCTTTCAGGTACAAGGCACCAGGGGCATTGGTTATTACAACCCCGTGATGTGAAGGTCACGCCGTACTTGATATACATACCTGGGTTGAATGTTCCGTTATGGCATGACATACCACCTAATTTGACAACTGGGTAGTATTGATGCCATGCCTCAAGCAGCTCATGCGCCTTCGGTAGGTCCCAAGTAAATGAGCATGAGACATGAACCTCGTCTGCCTCTGGGCGAAATAGAGGGGGATTGCCAACAAAGGCATATTCATCGCGGGGAGTCATATTAGTTCGTCTTACAAACACTCTGAGAATTTTCATATTAGCTCATTCTTTCTTGAATCCAATCCTTTACCCATAAAATCAAAGCGAGCGGCGCAAGAATCACGAGGACAAGTATCCAAAACCTTAAAGCTACTTTTAACTTGGAAGTGTTATCCTCCATTTATCCTTTCTCCCTCTGTAGTATTAGCTGCATACCACTGGTCCCTACCCTGTCCACTATTTCCCTTGTACGCTTGCCGCTCGTGTTGTTTCTTGCCTCTATGCAACTGAATCCCAAGTTGCGTAGTAATCGGTAGTTTTCCTTTTTGCGCTCATTATTGATTCCATAGCTTGCACCTCTCATCCAGATGGGCTTGCTCTTGATCTCGGTTTCGGTTTCAAGTGGTGGTTCCTTCTCCTTGCAACCCTGCGGTTGCCGGAATAAGTGACGATGTAGCCAAAGTGTAGAAGTGAAGTAAGTTTTCCACAATTTGGCCGGGGATACGCCCTGGGAATCCGGGCATACCATAATTATCGTCGCATCCCGCAAAGTGCCAGACATCGCTAATTTGAGGCTTGTCAGGTACTTGAATTTCTGCACCTGTGCGTTTTTTCAAGTCAGCTAGAATCTTTGAGATTGTCGTAAAATCCAACTTGAATTTTTCTGCTATGTCTTCTTGGGTATGGCCATTTAGGTAGTCGTCAAGGATTTTGTCATTGCGTTTCTTATCCTCTTCTTTGTCAATTTCTGATGTTTCTCTCTGAACGAGTCGCGGTGATACACCAAGAAGGTGGGCCAATGCCTGTTTGTCCTTGAACCCGTCCTTGTATAGAGGTTTAATATGCTTTACCTTTTCGTCTATCTTGAGCTGATGACCATGTGTAGCGTTAAGTTGAATGGCACGAATAAGTATCTGGTTTTCGGGGATGTCCTCGGTGTCAACTTCTATCTCGGATATGTTTTCCAGTTTGGCTTTTGTTAAGCGATGTAGCCCATCCACCAACATTAGACCTGTTGTTACCTTGATTGGTGGGAGTGTCTCCCAAGGTGCTTCGTTCAAGAGTTCAAGGTAGTCGTTGTCTATCCCAAACCGGGGATAGTATTTCTGGTCAACCTTAACGTCAGTGGTTTTTACTCGCTTTAGCATTTCTTTGTCTCCAATCTCCTCTGCACTTCCTTTACGAAGTCTTCTTGGTGTTCCCTCATCAGGCTTTCTACCATTTGCTTCACGCTTGTACCCATAGCTTCGGGGTAGTGTTGCTTGAGCCACTTACCCACGTCAGCCCAGTTCAAGGTTTCAAGCGATTCCTTGAGCCAGTCCATATCGACGGGGCTTTCAACCATTGCGTCGTCAAAAAGCATCTCCGGCTCCTCGTCTATCGGCTCCGGGAAAGGCTCGGGTGCCTGAGCTAGCTTCAAATTGCCCACAAGCATTACCCAGATTTGCTCCATGGTGTTTCCTTGGTCTAGCAATTCCTTTACCGAATCTACGCCCAAGAGCCTATGGGCATCGTCTTTTGTCAGCCCTAACTCGTCCTTAGCCCTTACCCAGAACCGAACCCAGTCGGGGTCATCACCGTTCTGGAATGCCGGTGGCAACTCGCCTTCAATATCCGATGCGATTTCCGCCGTGGCCAGCGTGCCAGCAAACAGCGATGGGAATGCCTCTACCAAAGCACGCTTGAGTGCCGACTTGCGCAGCATCCATGGCTGCTTCGGCTCGCTCCAGAACTGCGTCGGCCTACCTTCCCGGGTGAGTTTGACGCATTCCGTTTTGTTGACTGCCACATAGGTTGGGCGGCTCCTGTCCTTGCGGTACACCTTAGCCCAGCCACCGACTAGCCTACTCTTGTCCTCATCAAGTAAGAAGGCACCTTCCCTTAGTTCTAATTTGCCTCCGCTATCTTTGAGGATTATGCCGGCCTCACAGCCATCATAATCTTGGTTTACCTCTGCCGCCTTCAGGTATGAGTCTATCGAGATAACGAATGCCGCCTTGTCCCTTGAGTCGTACTTGATTAGAAAGCACTCGTTTGCGAACGGGTTGAGCTGTAGGCTCTGGCATGTCTTCAGGAATATCGCCACCTCTTGGTCCGCGGCCAAAGGGCAAACTAGGCTTTTAACATCTTGGAAGGTAATAGTTATAGGCTCGCCCTTCCACTGGACGACTGCCTTAGATTCCTCTGGTTTTATCGCTGTTGCGATTGCACCTTTCCCGTTGTATGTCATACTTTTACCTCCTGCAATGTCGCATTGTGTTTCTTACAAATGAGCTGTGCTATATCCGGCGTTATTATGCCTCGGTCTATAGCAGCTATTTCCTTGCTGCCATCATCCTTATAATTGATTGTGATTGACTCCCAGTATTCTTTTACAAAATAGCCTTGGTTAGCCCACTCGCCTAAAATTCCACTATTATTGTTCATTACTCGCCTCCCTAATTTAGTTCTGCTTTCTCAGCAACTATCTCCCATGCGTAGCTCTTTGTTATTAGATTAAATGCCTTGCAAGGCAAACCTGACAGACATCTTTTATCCAAGCAGTCACGGCATAGGAAATCCCTTGTCCTGCTCTGAGCTTGGGGCATTACCATTTCGAGCGTTATATCTTCAATTCTTTGTGCTAAAATATTCATGGCGGTTTACCTAGACCGCGTTCCTTTCCGGCAGGGAGTGTCCGAGTGTGGTAGCCTGGGCAATCCCTGCCTCTTGTGTTTCATTGTCGCCACTCGACCCGTAGCGTGCGGCGTATTGCTTCTTGAGCCCTTTGAGGTTTCCCGGGGGACCCGTTATCACCTCCTTTTGCTTATGATCATTATTTTGCTCAAGAAGCTGTCGCCGGCTCGAGATGTCTTGGTAAGTAGGAGAATGTGGGCGGCCACCCAACTTGCCCCAATAGGCAAGCTGCTCTCTTCCATACCTTCGCAGGGTGGTCATCCCACCTTTTCGTCCAGAGTCAGCTCTTGTCAGTTTCATTTACTTAGGCTCCCCTTGATGTAGCGGCGGGAGCGTCGGCAGCCCCCACCGCTTATCAAAAAGAAAGGAGTAAAAGGAGGAAGAAATGATAAAGTTGGTAGTATTCATTTTGTTTTTCGTTGTCATAGCACCGCTCCCATTAAGTTGAGAAGGCAAATCCCTGCGGTGATGATGACCAGAACGGTAAGTATCCTTTTTACTGGGTTCAGCCACTTTCCCGCTGCAATAATCAAGGCTAGGGTGAAGACCAGTGTCCAACTTATCTTGGAGGACCAGAACACCCACTCTGGTTGTGCTAGTAGCGCCCTCATTATTGGGTTGAGCTCGGTTGCCCCGTTGTCTATTGCTAACAATGTCAGGAAGGCATCTAGGACATTGAGGAGTACAAAGGCAACAGACAAGGCAATTAGCCGATGGTTCTGTCGGGGTTCTACGTGGTTGGTTTGCATGATTATTTTTGTTCCTTAATTCCCATTTTTGGTGTCGGCATGATTTTCACCAAGCCCTTGGTAATCAGGTCGTAGCCCACCAATAATAAGCTCACCACAAACTGCCAGATATTGAGGGCGAAGTGCAGTATCGTCACCAACACCATGAGAAGCCCCAGGCCGAGGTTGATGGTCGTTTCCTTGACCGGCAATCCCCTCAAGTCGGTTATGTCATCGTTGAGGCAGATGATGATGAACTCCCTGAGCCTTTCAGTTTTTGTCGCTGTTCCTTTTGTTTCTTGTGCCATAATTAGCCTCCAGACGCATTCTTGCTAGGTTTTTTGGGGGGTGTTTCGGGATTTCCGTGTCCTAAGTATGGCGAGGTCTTTTTAACCCCTGTTTTTCTTGAGGGTTTTTCTGCCTCGCCGTCATTTCCCTGGCGCATGATGTAAACAATCACCTCCGGGGTGACATCGGGGAGTTTTTGCATCAGAATAGTGAGGATATTAAGGTTTAGTGGGCGTTCACCAGTTCTTATCCTGTGCCAGTAGGATTCATGAATTCCTAGTAGGGTACTGAAGGCCCTGTGGTCAAGTTGGCGCCGTATGCGTTCCCCCTCCAATACGTTTATGAGTTGTCTCGCTTCGGTTTTCATTTTTTGGACACCACCAAATTATAAAACTATTCTTGTTATTTTGTCAAGGGGGTATAAGGCATTTTGATGGGGAAATTTTTGGATGCCTTGAAAAAAGGGTGGGATGGGAGTAGATTTTTGTGTAGCAGGGAGTGTATGGATAGTGGCATTAGAGAGTTTAGCCAGTCGCCTAAAACTAATCCGAGAGGGCAAGAGGCTGACGAAGTATCGTCTAGCCAAGCTCTCCGGCATAAGTGACACATACATCTACAGGTTGGAGCGGGGTGAAATCAAAAATCCACGACGTGATACCCTCCAAGCGTTAGCAAAGGGCTTGGGCATCACATTGGCGGAGTTGGTGGGTGAGCGTACTCCTGTAGACACATGGCATTTAGTGGAACAAAGTCTCAAGGCCTATATTCCCGTCTATGCTGAAGTCGGCGCTGGTGAGGGTGTAGAGCCTATTGATTATGTGGCCTGCACACGGGTCAAAGCAGCTCCAGAGACATTACGTGCTTACCGAGTAAATGGTCTTTGTCTTGACCCTGAGATACGACTTGGCGATACTGTTATTGTGGATACCGCCCTGGCACCGACCAGTGGTGACCTTGTGGTGGTGATCGTAGAAGGTAAGGCAGCGGTAAAACGGTATAAGGAAGATGCCCATGGCAATAAGTGGATTGAAGATAATCACGGGAAGTATCGGCCAGAGGATGCACATATTCATGGTGTTGTTACTGAATACGTGCGAAAGTTAAGGTAAGAGAGGAGGTAAGGGTTCTCTTGGGTTGTTTACTAGGTTTCAGTGCATCTTGATGGGGTTCAGGTGGTCGGAGGTTCAAATCCTCTCACCCCGATTTTGAAGCTAAAATCACCCGGGGGACCCGAAAATGTATGGATTTAGAGCATCTGAATATCACAAAACCGCACGATTGGCTAAATACAGCAAGTGGGCATCTGAATTATCTTGACATAATAAAATCAGATACAACTTTACACGGGCAACTAAAAATATTTCTGCTTTCCTGCAAAGTCAATGAATTATCCCCGCGGACTATTGAGGACTATGCACAAAAGGTGGGTGCATTTATCGCCTTTTGTCATTCCCAGGGGGCAAAAGAACCGGGCGATGTCACGCCAAACCATGTCCGAGTTTTTCTGCTCATTTTACGGGAGCGCATCAAAGCGTCCTCGGTCCATGATTATTACGGCTGTGTAAATCGGTTTTTCAACTGGTTAGTTCAAGAAGGCATATTGGAGCATACCCCTTTTGAGCGTATGCGACCTCCCCGGGTCCCGAAAGAGGTAATACAGCCTTTCAGCCAGGAGGACATAAGGCGTATGCTTGTAGTAATGAGCGAAGATGGTTTTCGTGGCTATCGCAATCGGGCAATCATCCTCACCTTCTTGGATACAGGCTTGAGACTATCGGAGTTGGCGGCTATCCAGGTAACCGACATTGACTTCGATAATGGCATCATCAAAGCCATGGGCAAGGGACGCAAAGAGAGGTTTGTCAGGGTAGGCAAGGAGACACAAAAAGCTATGTTGCGGTACTTGCTGATGCGAAAGGATAAGTTACCATGGCTCTGGGTGAGCGATAAAGGTGAGCCAATCAAGGCTAGGGGGATACAGTCACTAATTAAGCGCCTTGGCAAGAGAGCAGGAATCACGGATGCCCGGTGCTCGCCTCATACCTTCCGGCATACCTTTGCAATAACTTGTCTTAGAAACGGAATTGGCGAGTTTAACCTTCAATGCCTTTTGGGTCACACGACTTTGCAAATGACGCGGAAATATGTGCAGACCTTGGGAACTGGTGATGCCATAGCAGCACATGAGAAGGCGAGTCCGGTGGATAATATGAGGCTATAACCGAAGTGGTAAGGTGTTGGTATAGGCACAAACGCACGGCCATAAATTGTGTCTCTTTGTCTCGGCTACTGTGATGCGGGTGTATTGGTATCTCCCAAAGTCGCCACCTGTTAGCATGGGGCAGTCCTTGTTTAAGTGATAGTGGTGACCGTTTGGGCGAGCGAATATCTCTGTGGTATCTGCAAGCGATATTAGATTGCTACTTTTTCTTGGCATTTAAGCACCCACAATCATTGGGCTGGCAAAGAACTTCTTGGCCTGTTCATCTTGGGTGTGATGGCTCAGATGGGCATAGACTACCGTGTTCTGGATATTCTTGTGGCCAATCCAGTCCTGCACAAATCTGATGTCGGCTCCGGCATCAAGAAGGTGTGTGGCTATTGAGTGCTTCAAAACGTGGAAGTGGCACTTTTCGGCTGGTAGTCCTACCTTTTTGCCGTAATGTTTCATGAGGCAATCCAGAGTTCGCCTATGGATTGGCGACCCTCGCCGGCTCGGGAATAGCCAAGGGTTGTTATCCCTCCTTTCCTTGAGCCATGCCTTGAGTACCTTGATTTCATCCAGTTGTAGTGGAAACTCGCCACCCTGGGAGTGCTTTAGCCGTTCAATCCTGATTCGGCCACGGGAAAGGTCCACATCGCTTGGCTTGAGTATGCCGATCTCGGAAGCCCGGAGGCCGTGCCGGTAGGCAAGCAGGAAGATAGCTTTGTCGCGCTTGTTGCCAATGACCTTCAGGAGATTCTTGAGTTCATCCTGGGTGAGGTACTTAATGGTTTTGATGTTCGGCATCTAACTGTCATCCCTTCGATAACCTTCTAGTTCCATATCTGAAATGAAACAACTGAATAGTAGCTTGTCTTCATCGGGTAGTTTTTCCCATCTCGCCTTGGCCCCTTGGTAGCCTTTATCAGTTAGTGCAAAGAACTCGCCATCTGCATCTGCTTCAACTAACCCCTTGCACAGCGAACTAGCTATAGTAACTGTCGCCCTTTTAACAAGATTAGCCTTTTCCATAGCTAAAATTATAGCACAAAATATTCCTTTTGGGCAATTCAGGGGCTTTTGCCCGCCAGCCTCATCATTATCCAGGTGTATCCCTCGTCAACGCTATGAATAACACCATCTATCGTTGTCTGGCTATTCACCATCCATTCTCTCCTGCCCTGCTTCCAGATGTAGTTTGGCTCACAGCCCAAATACTTGGTGGCATTATCCCAGACCTCCTGGGGTTCGCCAGTTTCTGGTCTCGATATTATCTTACCTTTTGCTTGGTCATTTAGGTCTCGCTGCTTTAGGGCTTTATGTGCCTTAATAGCTTCTGCATCTTCATATCGCCTGAAGCTCTACTCCTTAGCCAAGAGGCACAAGTACCAAAATGGGTCTAGCACCTTATTGCATCGCCTACAGGTCACTGTGTGGTTCTCTTCATCAACAATTACCTTCCTGTGCTTACAGCCATCTAGTTTGTCCTTATGGAGCCTTTCGACTGGCAAGTTCTTGTGGGTTCTTAAATAGAACTCCAGGTCACCCAGCATTGCTTGGGTTCCCTCATTTTCATCTTTTGATTTTGGTACTTCCATTCTAGCCTCCATATAGCCCATTTCAAGCATTTTGAGCAATCCGCTCAAGTAGCTTGCCTTGTTTTCTTCTGGCAAATGAATACAGAATGTGGTACTCGGAAACCTTAATCTCAGGCTCGCAGTGATATGGTGCCGCCAACTTAACAAAAATATTGCAGCCATCAGTTTCCAATAGCCCCCAGCCATTGTGAATCTCACCCATCTTAATCATGCCTTGCGGAGCGAGGTAATATCGGTAATTACCAGGTTGCTTGAGACGATGCCGGTGCGATTTCAGCTTGTCAGCTTGGTAATCCTTCCGCGATGCTTTACACTCAATCACAGTGGAGGAAACGGCACAAAACCCGATGATGTCGGGGATTGAAAACCCCATCGAGACTAATTCTTTTAGTACAACGGGATGACTATATCGGTATCCATCATGTGAATCCCCAAATTCAGTCCCTGAATGGCTACAACGTAGCCAACGTATGCCTAGTGTGATAAGTTCGTCATGTCTCAATGTATTCATTGCTCAATATAGCCCTTTTGGGCAATTAGAAAATCAAGTTATCCACATCAGCTTTGCGTTTCATATAACGCCTTCTCTGGCCGGTACTTCTATTGTTCCGTTTTAATACAACGACTACATCATTTTCAGTATATGCACTTAATAATGGTGACTGGCTAAGAATCCTCACATCGTGTACTAACCCGCAATCACAGCATATAAGCCGAATACTAAATGGCTCTGTGTTTATAGGCACTACCACAGGCTTATTATCTTGCAAGGTCATACGACGTACCTTCATTTCTCAGAACAGTCTTTTTGAGCCATTACCTCAGGAATATCAGGTTCAAAAAACCCTAGTTTTCCCCGGCAGGGTATTGGTTCTTTGTAAACAGTCAGATTTGCCAATACGAAGCCGTATGGTCCAACAAACCAAGGATTATCGCTTTTGGTTACACAATCAATAACATCCACCTCACCAATTAACGCCCCACGAGGGATTCCTTTTGAGTAGTGCATTAGTATGAAACCGTAGGCACCCTTCAGTAAATTACAGAGCCATTTAAAAGAGCTATCAAAATCATCATCCCGTTTGGCAGTATGAACATAAATCCTCTGTGGTAACTTGAATGATTTTGGTATAGCCCATCTGCGGTTCTCAATATTTTTGAATATCACCTTACCGATATCCTCAAGCCTTGTGCTTACGCCATCTTCGCAGGAGACCGATTCAAGCAAGGGGATGCCGTAGATTATTAGGCTTGCCCAGGGTTGTCTAATGCTTAATGCCTTCATGTGTTTATTCTCAAAGGAATGTCATAGCTCTACTGGCGGTTCTATAATATCAAGGTGTTCTTCTTTGAAACAAAGGTAGATAATGGCACCTTCGTATTTGTGATACACCTTTATATATCCACTTTTTTTATTTCTAGCCATAGCGAACCCTGTCAGCCCAATTAGATATTCCAGATTGCTCTTGTTATTTACCTTAACTAGCGTTCCTCTTAACACTGGACTACTTCCAAGGTTTTCTCTCAAATTTTCGTCCACTCAGCTTCAGTTTGCTATACTCGTCAAGCATACCGCTCAAATCACCCTCATTTGTCAAGTAAGGAATTCATTGTCTTTCATATACTTCACGAAGAGGTTTCTCCAGCCACTGAAATTCATCTGGCTTCAAACCAAGGAATTCACCGTTTACTTGCACAGACACTGCACCATAAGGGTTAATGAAGGGAACATAGACTCCAGGTTCAGCTACCAAATGGTGGCCGATGGGGAAATCCCCTCTTATCTTTCGCAGTACTACAATTTTGCCTGCCTGGATCATTTGTTTATTCTCTCTGGAATGTCGTAGCTATTTTCACTTTTCTCTCTCTGTCGCCTTCCTGACCGCTGTTGCTATTGCTCGGCCCATTGAAAGGGGGACGCCATTGCCGAGCATGGTTCCCTTCCACTTCTTTGTGAAGCATGGAATATCAAATCCAGCCGGTAAACCCTGCAGTTCAACCAAAGTCTCCCAAGATCGTGTCGGTATGTAGCGCATATCTTTTACTGAATGAATACGTAGCCCCTTAGAGTACTCAGAGGCCGTTACACATGGTTCTGAGATAGGATGTTCAAAGAGAACTACATCAACAAATGGTCGCAGGTCTAGGTTAGAGTGGAAGTATCGCCTCCGGCTCTGTTTCTCACCGAGCCACCGCGGGGATAAGCAAATGCAAAAGGGAGCCTTATGCTTAACGACTGCTTCCAATACCCACCACTCCGGATGTACCTCCTCAATGACTCTTAGAGCTTCGGGCCAAAGCGTATAGCCCTTGTTTGAGTTCACGTTAGCCCAACGACTTTCACCAACGCACGGAGGCCCGCCTATTATGCCTTTGAATAAACCACCTGGAGGGTGGAAGTTGTATATATCACCGCCCCACAATAGGTCTGGTCCTCGGACGACACAATATCCAGCTTCCTCAAAAGCCATGCCGAACAGGTCTATCCCTGGAAATATACTCAAAACTAACTCTTTCATCGCTACATTCTTTCAGGAATATCTAATTGCCCAAAAAGCCTGAATTGGGCTATAAAATTAGCTATGTTTTTGAGAATCCTCCTGGTTTGCATTATGCTCCTTGAGGTGTTGCTGGTATATGCCATCCATATATGGCTTGATAAACTGAATGCCGGTGTAGACCATAGCAAATACTAGATATATATCCAACGCCACTACTATTGCGAAAAGCCACAATGGTGTTAACTTAGAGGCATACATCTCAGCCAATATTAATGCACTTGCTACAGCTAATACACCCACAACTACCCAGGGATAGGCGAATTTCAGGTATAATTCCCATCTCTTGTATGGTCGGCGATTAAACTCTTGTAGCTTCCGTTTTATGTTCTGCATTTGTCCCCTCTCATTTGTTCTAAGTATTTAGCGTATCGTCTCATAGACATATGCCTCCCAATAGGGATGGCGATTGCAATAATTTGAACAAAGATGCCACCTGCTAGAGAATGTGAGAGATATGCTAATAGCCATCCTAGACAAGATAAGGAGATACTCAGAAGAATAAATTTTGGTGTTCTATCTCTCATGGCTTGAAACATTGCCCGTCTGCATTTCATTTCGTCGTCTTGTTCCATCATCTATCCTTATTGCTCAAAAGAGGCGAAATGAGCCATAATTTTCAAGCTAATTTTAGCCCCGCTTCTATCAATTTTCCCCCTGCGTTAATTGAAGGTGGCGATCCACCATAACCTCATAAAGCGTTTTGCCCTGTCCTCCGATTTCCATATAAGGCAAAAAAACCTGATCTATTGTTACCATTTCTGTCTCCAGTATGGCCATCTGAGCTCGAACCCAATCCTTCAAGATTCGCCATGCGACTCGGTTGGCCTGCTCTTTGAACTTGGTTCTACGCTGTTCTTGGTATTGTGTATCCCATCGCCTGTAGGAGGAGGCCTGCAATTCTTTCAGGAGCACTGCTACTACCTTATCTACATTAGCCGGTAGGCGAAACGGCTTATCTCCATATGGCGTAGCGATAATGAATGCTATGCCAGATGGTTTTCCGTCCTTGTAGTCTGTCAAAATATGACTGGCCCCATGAGACACCAACATACCATGTATTTCACCAATAGATTTCTCGGCTGCCACTGTCGTCGTGTAATTAGCTATTGGCATTTCCCCTCCTTCTTCGGCTTATCCTCATTTGGGAATAGCTCACCTTCAGGAACCTTCAGGGCCTTGGAAAGTGCGCGCTTGACCTTTGGCCAGGGTGCCAATCTTCCGCACTCGATAGCACTTAAATTTGTGGAGGCTATACGAGCTCGCCGGGCCAATTCCACTTGGCTTATCCCGGCCTTTTCTCGACATTCTCTAATTCTGTGGTTATTCATATATATTATAAATATTGTATAGTATGTTTTGGGATTTGTCAAGAGGGTATGGTAAAAATTACCAAATTATTTGTATGGTTGATGTGGGATGATTGGGAGCTGCCCAGAATATCCATTTTGGGCTATAAATTTATAGCTAAAATTGTGGAATCTTTTGGAATACCAAAATGTCTTCCTTATCCAAAACCGGTGCCTCGGGGTATTTTTGCTGGTAGATGGTTCGCCAAAATGATTGCGCTGGCAGTTTTCTGCAATGGCGTTCAATAAGTCGAAAGCCGGCCCTCTGGCATAGACTTATCGTGTCCTCGTCTAGCCTTACCTCTTTTCTGTCACGGATAAAGTTCTTAGTAACAAGTACCATAAGGCCATCAGGCTTGAGTACCTTATGGCATTGCTGGTAAACTCGAAGCATAGCGGATAAATAGGTCTCACCACGTAAATTTCGGTAGTGGGTCAATTTGAAATTTAAAAACTTGACAGCTTATTGGGAGCTATATGGTATACTTAAGGTATGCCTAAGCGTTCAAGCAAAAAGAAACCCAGAGATATAAACGTCTTGGCTTCTCAGATTGTAGAAGAAGCTACGGGAGAAGCTACACCAACGCCTGAAGATAGCACTAAAAACCCCGCTGCTGTGGCTCTAGGTCGTCTTGGTGGTCTAAAAGGCGGAAAGGCTAGGGCTAGTAAGTTAACACCCGAACGAAGAAAAGAGATAGCCAAGAAAGCTGCCGAAGCTCGGTGGAAAAGATAACCCAGTTTATGTAATTGGGGGATTGACTTCTACCACCAAAGGGTATAACATAAAAGGGTAATGAGCTGGTCACTCCTTACCCTTTTATATTTGCGTGGAAGGTATTGCCTCTTGGTAGAGGACAAGGTCTTACTAACCTTCGAGCGTTCACCCGCTGTGGTTCAATTCCGCTACCTTCCGCCCAACTACTTATAGTCAAGCATTATATGCGTAGATGAAGTCAAGTCCAAGAATAGTTTAGGTAATACTAAATATAAAGGAGGTATAAAAATGGTCATAGGAAATCATGCTTGGGAAGAAGAAACACGAAAATATCTGGCAGAAATCCAAACGGAACTTGCGGATGTTGACAAGCGTTTGGAAGAAATACAAGCAAAAAGAGATGCCTTGGCGCATGAGGCTGAAGCTTTTAGTACAGCTTTGGCAGTTCACTTCCGCAGAACCGGGCGACGGGAAACTGTACGGCCGGATATGAGGGAACTTCTTATCAATCAGCAAAATCATAAGGAACGAATAAAGCGAATAGCCGAACAAAATAACGGAGTGCTAAAAATTGGAGAGGCAGCTAATACTCTCTATACCTATCGAATTATGAAGACCAAATCTAGGATGCAAGCATATCGCATTGTCTACGCTCTTACTGTAGCTATGGTTGAGGCAGGGATATTCAAGAAAAGTGCCCCTGGTGAATTTCGACTTCTAGGTACTCAACCCACATTTCCTAAAAATATTGTGTAAATAACCCGTTTACCTATTGACAATGCTTGAGCGGTCATGTATAATATAAGCATGAACAAGTTAAGTATTGAGAAAAGAACGCAAGTGATAAAAGCCCTTGTTGAAGGGAACTCAATACTCGCCACTTGCAGAATAACAAATACAGCAAAGGGTACAGTTATTAGGCTTTTACGTGATGTTGGTAGAGCCTGTGCTGAGTATCAGGATAATAATCTAAGGAATTTACCATGCAAGCGTATCGAATGTGATGAAATCTGGTCATTTTGTTATGCCAAAGAGAAGAATGTTCCTAGAGATAAATACGGGCAATTCGGGTATGGCGATGTTTGGACATTCGTAGCACTTGATGCCGACACGAAGTTAGTTTTAAGCTGGCTAGTTGGTTTACGTGAACTAGAACATGCCTATGAGTTCGCCAAGGATATTAAGGAACGTCTTTCAAATCGTGTTCAACTCACTACTGACGGACATAGAATGTATTATGAGGCAGTGAACCATGCTTTTGGCAATGATATAGATTACGCCATGCTAGTTAAATACTACGGTAACACACGAGAGGAATATGGACGCTATAGCCCACCAAAATGTATTCAAGCAAAAGCGAAGCTGATAAAAGGTTCTCCCGACATGACAAGAGCATCTACAAGCTATATTGAACGGCAGAATCTTACAATGCGAATGAGTATGAGGCGATTTACTAGGCTAACTAATGGCTTCTCAAAGAAGGTAGAGAACCTAGAATATGCCGTAGCTCTTCACTTCATGCATTATAACTTTGCCAGACCACATATATCGTTAGCTAATCCATGTCATAGAACGCCAGCAATGGCAGCAGGAATAAGCAATCATGTCTGGACGGTCGATGAAATAGTCCGATTAGTAATTTAGAGAAAGGAGGTGATTATAGATGGCATCAGAAGCAGACATAAAGGCAGCCATTACAAAGATTGTTGGTCGTTACTCTGCTTGGACTATCGGAGTAACCGATAGTCCTACTCGTCGCAAGAGGGAACACGGCAATCCTAGTACATGGTATCAGTGGAATGCTACCACTGAGCTGGTTGCTAGAAGAATCGAAGCTCATTTCATAGCTAAAGGTATGCAGGGTGATATTGGTGGTGGCGGTGATGCGGACTACGTCTACATCTTCCTCTAGTGTGCAGGGGTAGAGAAGTGCAATTTCTCTACCCCCACTCCGCAATTGTCGGCGAGGACAAACTTGATGGCTTGTTTACCTGCTATGTCCTCGCCGATGACTATCCGCTCAGATATCTACTCTAGCATAAATCTCCCCAAGAGAGCAATATACGACTTGTAGAACTCCTCACCATGGACATTGTCATCTGTGAAGATATGAGCGGCTTCATGCAGAACATATTCCTTTGCCACCCACGGGTATTGTCCAATCATACTCTTCGGAATGAGTATCTCCTGGCTCTTCTTGAGACAAATTCCGGGTTGAGCTCTAGTCCACTTCATCTTCCAATTTAGGCAGAGCTCTTCGAGCACATGAGTAGCGAATGCCTCAGCTTGTTCTTTGGTAATAGCACCCATGTTGTTCATTTTCAAATTGACCCACTACCTAAATTTCCTATGTTGTCTGCACCCGCAGAATAGCCCGACAGACTAGCAATTCGTGTGCTATTGGCTGCCTCCTTTGACATGTCTCGGGATCCTCCAGCCATCTTTGTCCAGTCAATCCCTGGCACCCCTTGGATGCTGCCTTCATACGGTGGTGAGGTTATGATGGAGTCAACTGGCTCACCGTGTTGAGTGTAACTTGTTTTCTTGGCTGTTCCATCTTTCCAGCGTCCGTATTTCTCTTTATTACCGTCGGCGAGTGGGCTTTCTTTATCATCGGACACAGAAGCCTCATACGGCGGACTTGTTATCACCGAGTCGATTGAACCATAAGGGAGATTGCCAATTTGCCCATCGCTTTCACCATGGACATTGGGCATATAAGAACGCTTGCCAATCAAGTCAGTCGGGCCATGTTTTGGACCCTGATATCCCCGTCTTGCTATACCCGCACCTTCTTGCGCCTCTGCGTAAGGCGGGCTGGTGATTATGGAGTCTGCCAGTATCCCTTCAAGCTGTCTAGCATCTCCTTGGATAATCCTACAGTCTCCCATCTCATGGCCGAGCTGGGGCATCATCCTTACCTTCTCCCAGTTGGCCTCTTGCATATCCACAAACTTCTTTTCTAGCTCAACTTGGACTACATTTCGCCCGATGGGACACCCTAGCGTTGCTGTCCCTGAGCCGGCCATTGGGTCCAGAATGGTATCCCCTGGCTTTGTGTACTGATCTACAATCCAGAGTAGGAGCTGGGCATCCATCTTGGCCGGATGAGCGAAACTGTCTGGGCTGAATACTGCCTTACGGAAACTGGTATCTCTGCGGAATTTGATTTCGTTTGCTGTGGCCATACTCTATTCTTAGTTGTGTAGCCCTGAGTAACTTACCCTACAGATATTATAACACAGATGGCACAAAAGAGGTTACATTTTTAACGAATTGCCCAAAATAATAAAAAACCGAGGCGAAATTTTACCCCGATTTATAGCTACCGTTGTCTAACTTATCGCCCAAAACAACCATTTTGGGCGATTAAGTAATTTTTATCTTCTTCTTTGGGCAATCGGGACTATTTTCTATATTATCCTCTTGGTCTCGCAACTTCACCCGCTCCTCATATCCTATTTTCAAGCAGATAACCCCACTGGTGGATAAAAGGAAAGCTGCCATAATAATAAAATTCCCGATGGCAGCGGCAGATATACCCTTAACCGTATAACCTGCAAAGCAAATAACAACCACAATCACCACAGGGATAGCAAGCAACTGCGTTAGCCCTATCTCCATGAGCCGAATCCACTTGCGCTCTGGGTCTACCGGCTTATCGGCTCGGTTGGTTGCAGTTTCTTGTCGATTGCCTTTACTGATTCTTTGTATTGCTCCATCCATTTTTCAACCTCAAGTCTTTCTATGAGTCGCGTCCCCCGCACGAAGGCATAGATAGCCACATTTAGGGCAATTAGAGTGCCTATAACGTAGAATGCTTCCATATTAAAAATCATGTCTTACCTCCTTAATGCTGCAAAAACTTCCCTAAGTTCTACCTTGTGTTGCTCTGTGTGTACCCACCAGTTGCGAATCTTAAGTAACCACCGAAGTCCCTTAGTAAGTACCCAAATTGCCAATAGTCCAAGCCACACGTAAGCTATTGCTCCTGTAACTAAGGCTGTTATATTGGGGGAAACTCGACCATCTACCATCACTAGGTTCCCTCTGATATAACTAAGCCCGATGACAGCAAAAATAAGTATTATACAAAGCCCTACCTTGAAGATTATGTCCGTGGCTAATGCCTCGAGGGAGTTCAGAATTTGCAGTATCTTCTTCACGCCTTATCTCCTTATCAAACCGAACACCCCTGTCAGGGCGGCTATCGCTATTGGTGCAATCTGTATGGCCAGGGTTATAAGCAATGCGATCCCCGCACCAAACCAGAATATGGCAATGAAACTCAGCTCGGGGGTCTGCAGGAAGTTCACGTTGAGCATGACTAGATGCGGCACCGTGTTGGTGAAAAACTTGATGGGTAGTGTTACCAACCCCCACGTGCCAGCGGTCTCGACCTCGACAGCTATGTTGAACCCCAGGGCATCATTGAGGGCACTGGCTTCTGATGTGTAGATGCGCCTCCCTGCGTCGTGTGCCTCAGCCAGAGTGTCTTTGTAGCCCCGGGTCTGGACTATAAACCCCGTTGAGTTCTTGGAGGAGTACAGTATCTTCTCATTGCCGATTCTTACAATGTCCCTGTTGGCGAACAGCGATGTGCTGGTTGCTGGTAGAAAGGTGTCGTCACTGTCTATGCCACCTGAGAGTGTGGTGGACACGATGCCGCCGCCACCCTGCATTATGGCCGCAAGGATGGAGGCACCAATGAACAGAAACAAGAAGGTGAATAGTAATCTATGCCCCATTTATACTCCTACAATACCGTCATCCTTTCGTAGATTATGCTCGCCACCATTCCCATACCAAACACAATCACTACCCACAGCGGGAATATCCCCATCACGTAGAACAGGGTCGCTAATCCAAACCCCGCTATGCCTGTGAGCATCATGTGGTGTGTTTTGAGCTGTATGGCCATCATTACTGCTATGAGTACGAACCAAGCTATGCCCAGCCACACGAGCCTCGCAGTAAAACCCCCGACGGACACAATTGCCTGCACCAAGGGGTTAAAGGGATTGTTTTCTAGCCTCTCTAGGTCCACGTCGCCTGTCATGCCTCCGGGCTCGGGCTCGATAATATCGGTGGCCTCGGGTATGACGGGCTCAAACTCGTAATCCTCCTCGGGCTGCAACAAAGAGTGGGATATACTTATGCCAGCGGGGTTTGCGCCCCAGGTGATTATGCCATCTTCCTCTTCAGCCCTGTTGGGTAGGACCGTGCCTTGTATGATAGCATTGGGTTGGAACCATACCACCTGGTAAATATCCTCAATCATGCTTGGTGGGTTATACCACCACTGAAAATAAGGGTAGCCATCATTGACGGCGCCTCCCATATCCCAAACGGTGTCAAAATCCCAGCCGGCATCGGTAAATGTGGATTCAGTTTTCATTTGGGATGTAGTCTTACCTGTACCACAGCCACCTAAACTCTGCCCCGATGTCTGTGTGTCCCAAAAACAAGCAGAGCAAGATGGATTACCACACGCCAATCCACGCCTAGCTAGTCCACCACTAACCAATCCAGTGGAAAATGAATTTGTAATGGTGCTATATGTTCCCACGTGTACGCCAACCAACCCTGCCACACTCTCACCGTATGTGCCAACCTTCCCTGTCACGCTACACCTAGAGTAGCAATTCAATATATCAGCAGGTTCTTGGACAACAGGGTCGTACAAGCCCACTAAACCTCCTATCCCATCATCAGCCGCGCCGGGGTCGGCACCAATATTGTTCACACTCCCAAAAGAACAACATTCTTCTATATCCCCTTGACCCTGACCAACTAAGCCTCCAACTCTCGACCCCCAACCATCTTGGTCAACATCGGCATCTGCAACACAGCGATATATCATTGTATCTCTAGTAGCATACCCAACTAATCCACCAACCTTATAGCCATCCCCATCTACTGTACCCACATACAAGCAATAGGACATCTCCACCACATTCCACAATTCTCCCACAACTCCCCCAGTTGAGCCTGCCCCATACACTTCACTATTTAGAACAATTATGTTTGAAACCGTCAATGTACGGACTGGTGCTAGTATCTTCCCCCTAGCACTTCCAGCAAATACGCCAGTATTCTCATCCCCTGTTATGTCCGCATTAGTAAAGGTTACATTTTGGGCAAAAGTATTGCTACTATATGGCTGAATGCTCCCAAACAGCCCAACATCGTCCGTGCTAGGGCGATTGATAAAGAGGCTGCTTATCGTGTACCCGTTTCCCTCGAAGTAGCCCGTGAATGGGCTACCCCATGTACCCACTGGAATAAACCCAGCACCCCCATTCCAACCCGAAGTCGCCGAGGCATCAATATCGTTTGCCAGCTCGTAATAGGCATCCAAATCATTGTTCATATTCTGAAGGTCAGTAACATCGTAAATTATGTACGGATCGCCTGCTGTTCCGCTCCCCGTCATAGCAGAAACAGGCTCGGGGATAACCACCAAAGCCAGAAGGCCGACAAAGGCACAAACCATAAACCAACTAAATATCTTTTTCATGGCACTACCCATTCGCCGTAATAGCTCACGTAGGGCATGACATCATTCTCAAAGAGTATCCAGTTGCTTGATGTGTCTGGGATGGCACTGGCCGAAGTGATGTCCTGCTCGACCTCGCCTATTTCCATCCACAGCTCATAGCTGTCGCAATACACCATAATCGTCATAAATCCTGATGTGATATTGGAGGCGGTCACTGAATTGCCGCCGTAGACTGAAAAGGTAAGATTTCCTGCTGCCGACACATTGAATGTGACTGCGTTATCCTTCCGTATGATGCTCTTGTTCGAGCCGACCGAGGTGTCCACGTAGCCCATAATCCCGAAGGCGTAGACATCACCTGGCTCCAGAGCCGCGTCGTCCGGTATGGTGACATATCCCCCGTGTCCCGTGATGGTAGGAAAACTGTCCAGCGCACTTTGCCCGGTAAACAATATGAACTGCGTAGCGGTGTTGCCTTCAAGATCGGAAACCCACGTCAGCTTATCGTTGGCCAGCATGTGCGGCAGGGTGTAGTATTCGGAGTCGGTGACACGGGTGTCCAACCCACTAGCACTGATATAACCTTCATCCACAAGGTAGTCCACATCCAACGTCATGTTAAGAGCAAGCTGGTCGTAGTCCGTGCCAGTGTTTTCCGTGAGAAGGTAGACATAGTAGCTTGCCAGCACTGGTGCAGCCAGTAGAACCACTACCACCGCTAGTGCAATGGCTAAACACAGTCGTTTTCCCATATTATGTAACTCCCTTATAAATCAGCCAACTTGTGCTTATCAGGCAGAAGAATCCGCCTAGAATTGTTACTATTAAGGGGACGCCAAAAAAGGCGCCGGCAATCACCACCGGCCATGCCAGTAGCATCATGCCTTTCTTGAGCCCTGCCTGAGATATGAGCAAAACAAATAATGCCACCACAAAAGCGTAGTAGATGGCTGCTGTCAAAGCACCCCGGGATATGCCAAGGCTCCTTGCCATGGGTCTCAGATCAAATATGGTATCGAATATGCCTTCCTCAAGCTCCGTGGCGTAGTCATTGTCGGCGGGGCTGTCCTCGGGATAATCCGGGGTGAAGGTGTATTGTCCCAAGACATAGGGTGCCACTTCATTAAGATAAGGCACTACCCTGAGAAAGTATGCGGCGCCGATATCGCTTAAGAATGTCACACCCTGGCTGGTAGTCGTCATGGCCACATCCCAGCTTTGCTCAAGATCGGTGGCAAGCCCTAATATCTCCGCGGAACAGTCCTCTTGCATTTCGGGAGTGGTCCCGGTATTCCAAGTAACGATACTGGAGCTGGCAGTGGGAGGATCGCCATCCCAATCAGCAAGGGGATTCCCCACTATCTTCACCGAAACACCGCTCTGCCAAGTCGGGGCATCATCCTCATCAAGGTAAAAGGCTACAACGCCATAGCCATACCCATCATTACTATAAGGATACGGCAGCCGTGAGCTAAGTTCATCGTCGTCCTCATCAAGTAGCCGGAAGATAAACAAATCATCGGCATCATAAGTGGAGTTTATCGCTATGTAGTATTTGACAAGGTATAACTGGTCCCCGTCTTCCCTGACATTCTCAAAAGCGGTAATCTTATCAATCTCTAGGGCTGTCGGCTGTGGGATTGAGGCGAAAACTGGGGATGCTAGGGCAAGGATGCCCAAAATGGCAAGCAAACTAGGGAGAAACCATCTTATAAGTTTCTTATTCAATTTATCGCCTACAATGATGACATTTACTACAAGTCATCCTGTCTATATTACCATTGCCAAAATCCCTGGCCAGCCTTTTCTTACGATAATCGGGGTCAGTTAGTTCCTCTTCAGTCATATCTTCAGGATTGCGAAATTTTGGATCGAGGATTACTTCCGTTTTAACCTCTTTTTCTTCTACTGCTACTACCATTCTTTTGCTTCCTTTCACTCATAATATCTTAAAAGACAGCTAATAAAATTCAGAACATATTTACTAGGGTTTGCGATTGCGATACCATTCGTATCGGTCTGCCCTGCTTAGCCCATTCGATTACATCTACGGCTATATCCCATCGAGGGAAGGTTAGTTTGTATTTCCACTTTTCTACTGTGCTTTGGTGAACCCCAAAGGCACGGCTGACAGCCATTATTTCTCGATAATGAAAGGTTGAGCATGTGTCGTAGAACTCGTCAAGTAGTCCTACCTTCCTATCGTTTCGGAAAGGTATTACGGCTACTGCATAAGGTCGTCCACACCTCGCAGTACCCAATGGCATACAATAAGTATAGTATATTAAGAAAAACATTACCACACGCCACCAGATTATGTATGATAATATGGATAGTAGTGTGCCACACTAATTTTAATGCAAAAGGTCATCTTGGCTATTGTCGGCTTGGTGGTGGGTCTCATGTTGGTCGCAACTTTATTACCGGATGTGGTGGATGAGGCTGCCTCAGATCCTTATTCCGAAAATTACAATGTCAGTACCGGAGCAGGGGTAACAAACACAACCGAAGAACTCAGCTACGAACACTACTACAGCGACCTGACCGAATTATCAGCAAGTTCCGATAACGAAAACGACACTCCAGTAGTGATGTCCTACAATGAGAATACCTATGATGTGGTAGTTGATGGGTTGGAGGCGTCGGCATCCAGAGTGCTGACAGTTAGTTATGTCAGAGAGGCGAATCAGCAATATACCGGCTTCTCTGCGTTCCTCCGAATGATTCCGTTTATCTGCATTATAGGGCTGGTAGTAACAGCCTTATGGGCTTTATTCTCAAGTATCCGAAGCCGAGGCTAATGGGTATAGCTCTTTCCCTTTATGGGGAGAGAGTTGAAGCCTCCCTGAAGGTCGACAGGGATTAAGTCTACACCAATTAAGGAGGTGTTTAGAGATGGCGTTTAGAAAAAAAGGTAGTGGGGGTGCTAGCGCTGGTGGTGGTGCTGCAAACATACGCACCATCATATTGGGTGTTATCGCCATTGTAATAGGGCTGATCATGCTAGGCATTGCCATGGACACCGTAAGTCCATTGCTTACGGGTGGGGCTAGTGCCGTCAACTGGACGAACTACCCTGGTGGCGAGTCTATCCTAAAGCTCTTCCCGCTCTTGATGATGATTAGCCTCGTGCTTTTCGGCGGTGTCCTCATCTGGGTCGGCTATAAAGGTGAGCAGATGGATGTTAAATCAACCATCTTGACCACAATAGTCGTAATCGTGGCCGTGATAATGCTCCCACTGGTCATAACCAGCGTCGACACGTTGATTAACCGCGCCGATTTGAGCTCGTACACCGGTCTCAATAGTTTCCTTGGACTTGTCCCGTTGCTCTATATAATCGGGATTATGTTCACAACGGGCATCGTGGGTTTCAAGTCTGTTCGTGGCAAATTATAAACGGCTCCGGCGAAATTTAACCCGGCTCTGGGTCAAACATGCCTAGAGCCGGGTGACCCACTTAAACAAAAGGAGGCAACATGGGACTTGGAAACCTTCTAGGAAAGAAAAACAGGGCTACAAGCGCCATAACTTGCCTCACGATTGGTGAAGACAAAATTGTAACGCACCGCACCTTAGATTCGACTGGTGCGTTCTTACTCGACCCTAAAAATCTACTGGCATACGATTCGTTCCCTGAATCTATTGGCAGTTTCATAGCAGTTCTCAAAGGTAAAAGGAAATACATCGGCCTAACCACTCTACTATATGAAACGATGGCTAGACCGTTTAGTTTCAAGACTCTTGACTGGGTAGAAATGATACACAAGAAGGACCAAATTAAGGATAGCGCTCTCAGCGAGGGGTGTTCCAAGGCTGTGCAGAGAATAGACCTGGCAGACAGGTTCGACAAAATGTGGACTCTTGCCCTGCTTGCTGTGGGTGGCGTAATCGGCCTGGCACTCTTATTCGCCCTGCAAAGTGGGCTGTTTTCTAAGATATTCGGGAAGTGACACATGGCAAAGAAGCAAAGTGCAGTTAAGAAAGTAAAAGAGGCACCCAGGGTTGAGCCTCAACCTGAAACCCCCGAACCCGATAGCCTCATAGCCAGGATATACTTGGTGAGGAAAACGGGCATCGAGATGCTGGAGGGGATTGAGGCCGAAGCCGACATCAAGACCATTCAGCAGGCAAACGCAGAAGATGATACGGCATATACCTTCTATGAGGATGGTAGACCAGTTTATATCGCAATTAAGAATGGCTATTATGGTCCGCTGGTGTTTCCAGAACCCGGCCCCGAAACTGCCAAGCAGCAGACCGGGATGACATCAATGGAACTTTATGGCCTAGCGGTCACATTAGCCGGCACCATTGAAAAGATTATAGAGCTGGAAACTCAGCCAAAGCCCTCACTTATAGACCAGGCCAAGAAGATTATGACACCAACACTTGTGATTGTAGCTTCCATATTGGCCATCTTCCTTCTGGCTGTAATGACGAAAGGATAAAAACAATGAGTATGATGAGAGGACAAGGTTTCGGCAGAGGCGATGAGCTCGGTACTTGGGCTCCCATCGGTGGTTCAGGTGGCGAAAAGGAACTTATACGACTACCAGGAGATGCAGAGAAGTTAGCCCCTGTTGCTGGCACACTGTTAAGGAGCCGCATCAGTGAAAAGCTGCGAGGGTACTATGGGCTCGCTGCTTCACTCGCAGGCGACCACAAGCCAACGCAGGCATTCATTATCTATATGTCTGCGGCTGGATTAGGAGTAAGCGGCTTTGCACGAAATGAGTTTCTGATGGGGCTTTCCCGTATGCCTGTGCCTAGTGCCATGCCAGCTTATCAACTCGGAGGGGACGGCCAAGGGAAACGAGCCAACATTGCAGGACACTCAAGGAAGGAAAGGAAAGAGGAAGAAGATTGAGTGAGCAAGGACTTGTTACTATCGAGGATAACGGGCATGAGGAATTTGCCGATGCCGAGGACTTTCTTGAAAATGCCGGGGATGATGTTGGCCTATCAGAAGACCTCAAATACTGGTTCCCAGAGGAATATGTAGAGCTTGACCTTGGGCACCGCGGTGGTGGTAAGTCTGTTCGTGTGGCACGCAAACTCCTTCTAGCCCTAAAACATGGCTATGCCGTATACACCAACTATGAACTCTACCCTGAAAAGATTGGCATAGACAACAAGCCACGGCCACTAGACCTGGAGTTCTTACTGAGCTTCGACACGTCCCTCAATAACTCTGTCATAGGCATTGGAGAGATAGACACCTGGGTAGAGCGGAAACGTGCCATGAGCACGAGCAGTATTCTAGTAGAAAAGTTCCTCCACCAGCTAAGAAAGCGAGGCTTACGAGTATTCCTTGATACCCAATCACCGTCCCTACCTACCGTCATCTTAAATCAGGTAGACCTGATGGTGCAGTGCCACGATTCATTCTATACCGACTATGGACGCGAACATGAGCTATACAAAGGCACGAACTTCTTTTACGATGAGCAGGACTACAGCGGCATCTTCACCGGCTACCCCGGGAAGAGATGGAGAACCGCCATAGGCAATGCCAACAGGCTGTGGCCTCTTTACAACACCTACCAAATATTCGACCCATGGCAGTGGGCACGCAAGGTGGAAATGGTTGGTAACAAGATGGTTTTCGATATGGACGAAGGCAAGATGTATACAAGCGGTGAACACAACTTGGAAATCGAGCAAAAGGAAATTAAGCAGTTCAACACGCTTCTAAAGGCAGAGTACCGAGCCTGGGGCAATGATTTTGTTGAACTAGCGATAGGGAACAATGCGGTGCTGGAGAAAGGAGAGAATCGCTGGAAATTCTCAATCGACAAGATACAAAAAGCCATGGCCAAGCTAACAGGCAAAAAGAAAAAGGCACTTGAAACTGCCCTCGGTGAATTACAAAGCTTAGCCAACAAGAGTAACGGATACCTGGCACGGATTGATAGAGGAGAAAACATCATCGAGCTGGCCAAGCCAATCACGGAGGTAAGTGAGAATTAACATGCCGAAGATATTTAAGAGCAAGTGGGTTAGAGGACTTGCGGCGACACTGGTCGTGCTTGCCCTTGCCCTCACTTTCCTGCCAGCACAGCTGACTATTACTGGCGAGGGTATGCTGGGCATTACATTAGAAGCAGCCCATGCCCAAGAACCAGAGATTGGCGAGATTATAGAGGCAAGGGATAGAACCAGTAAAACCTACTACCTCGGAGACAATCAGTATGCCCTTGACATTACGCTAGGCAGTTTGCACTACAAGGATAATCCCAGCGACCCTGATGAGTTATGGAAGGATATTGAGACTACAATTACAGCTTCTCCAAAGGAGAATTGGGATTGGGAGGTAGTCAAGGGGAATTGGCATTTACTCATAAGGAGTGACACAACGGTTGCTGTCGGGAAAGACGGGCATTGGATAGGCTTTAGGTATGAAGGGTTTGGTTATCTGGATTGGGCAACCAAGGAATACGTAATTTTAGACACCAGGGGGAATGTTACCCCCACAGTAGATGTCAATAGTATTACATGGGAGGGAATATTTTATGGGGTTAACCTTGAGTACATATACACTGCTGATGGTTTCAAAGAGAATCTCTACATAACGCAGACAGCCCGCGACTGGCTAGTAAGCCATCCTCCTAGTAGTTATGGGCTTGATAACGCCAGCTCATACCTAGTTGGGTACTTGGAAACGGACTGGCAGAATGCTTATCCTGCCGAGGACGTCAACGGGAATCCCATCAACTGGGATAGCATAAACGAGTTCATTGATAGTGGAGTATATTGGCGGCACCCCGTAAAGGACTATCTGGTTTCTGCGCTTCCTCTAGACTACGCAAGGCACGATGAGATAGAGCTAGAAGGGTGGGCGGAGTTAAGGTATAGATTTTACAAGCATACGAATGAGAAACACTATCTGCTTTTTGGTGCAAAGGTTTTGGATTTGAATGATTATCCCGCTGGTACTATCAATCTTGACCCTACATTAGACCTTCAGGTGGGAGCTAATCTGGATGATGTGTATGAGAAGGAAAGTAATGGGCTTATCCTTAATGGATACAACCTAATCCAAGTAGCAGCAAGTACTTCTTCCATTAATCGCCGTTGGGGAGGCTGGCGTTGGACTAGTGGCTCATTGCCATCCTTGGGCGACACTATAGATGTAGCTTATGTGGAGCTTAAATGTATTTCTGGCTCCTATAATGATATGAAGGCTAACTTTCATTTTGAGAAGGCAGCCTCGCCAGGACAATTCACAACTACTGCATATGATGTAACTGGTAGGACACGAACAACCGCCTCAGTGAGCTGGATACAAGATAATTTAACTTCGGGGATTTGGCATCAATCACCTAGTCTAGTAACTCCATTACAAGAAGTGATTGATAATTACTCTCCAACAGCATTGGTTGTAGTCGCTCGACCTGCCCAAGATGCTGCTAAATCTATCTATACTGGTGAGTATGAGGCAGGTGCAGGTGCCAAGCTACATATTGAGTGGACAGGAGGTTGCTCTCCTAGCATATCCCTCAATACATATTCTTGGAGTGTCAATGGTGGTAGCCCAGTAGCCGAGAGTTCCAACTATGCTACAGGACTCACCTACTTCACGATCACAAACAACTCAGGTGGAGCAGTTACTATAACTATAGGCGGAACGGACATGACGGGTGGGGGCTACACCTGGGACTTAGCAGACGATGGTAGCCCTGGAGACATGATATATGGGTTGTACGCCGGGCTTGATGGGGGAGCCTACACAATAGTAGTCAAGGAGAGTGCCCCATACAATACCCTAAAGGCAGGATTGGCCGACTCGGGTACTCAAGATTTCGGGTTGAAGATATACACACCCACAAACTTTGATGATGGTAACAGTAAGTCTGGCACTATAACCCTTACTGTAGCATGCGACTAACCTGAAGGTCGACAGGTATTATGGCAAATACAAAAAAGGAGGTGGGCAAAAGTGAAAAGAATACTAATAATGCTTCTGCTGGTAGCCAGCCTGTCTTTTTTACTATCCTCCACGGTACAGGCGACTGACATCACTATTACGGCAAACCCGAGCTACATTAGTTTCAGTAGCACACCAACAACTTGGACACTAAACGGTATTACCGGGAGCGGGAAGATAGACGAGAACACTACTTACTATTCCAACCCCTTGGGTGATACTACTTCTCCAGGTGCTACCGTAGTAGATAGTGAGTGCCAGTTCTCTTGGACTAATGATAGCTCGGTGAACATAATCATTACAGTCAGCTGTGGCTCGTTTACTGGTGGGTCTGCCGACATGACAAACAGCAACACCGGAGCGAATGGCGCAACGAACTACGGCGCATACGCCTGGTACAGTGGCATGACCTATAGCAGTAAGGTCATTGTGAAATCTAGTGGCAGTGATGCTCTCTACACAACAACTACTCCTGGCGAGGACAAGAAATGGGGAGCAGAAATTAAAACGAGGACTGACTCGTGGACTGGCAGTACAAGCAGCACTGCTACAATGACTATCACTGCAGCAGAGGCTTAAGAGCAAATGTACACAGTGGAAAGCTGATGCCCGAGTGAAAGTAGAGGATACCTAGACTCGGGAAAGGAGAAACTTGAAGAGAAGGGGCACAATTATAGCAACTGCCCTCGTGGCAATAGCACTGGTGACTGTGCTTGCCGTACTAAACCCTCTTGGCATAGGCAGTGGTAGTGTTCCCAATGAAAACTCTACTGTCAATGGAGGCACTAAGCCTAACGATACCTCAGAGTCAAACGACCACGGAGAACCAACTAATCCCGGGAACGAAACACTGAAAACTACGTTTGGGATTACTCCAGGCAAATTCTTCTTAGACAGCTATACAGCCGGGGAACCAGTAGAGAGACAGCTACTGATAGAGAACAAAAATGACTTCGCTGCTAACTTTACGGTTGACTACAGAACCCCAGACTGGGTAGAAGAGGGTTGCAGTAGGCCAACACCAGAGGTCCGTGACTGGGTTTGGATAAGCAACAAAAGACCAGAAATACCAGCTCATGAGACCCTCAGCATCACCATCAGGTTAGGTATGCCTAGTTATGCTACACCGCCAGGAGATAAGTGGGAATTCTGGATAGGAGTTATCGACCAGAGCCAACAAGGATGGCTAATAACAGAACTCGCCAACAGGTGGTTAGTAACAATGGCGACGGAGTAGCACATGGTACAAAGAGTCTTACTGACGATGCTGCTAGTCATTCTAGGGCTGCTGTACGTCGAGCCTATAGCAGCGAGTAGCAACGTGACAGTCACCGCAGACCCCTCCTACGCCACGAGTACTCCAACAGTTATTGCCAGCAATGCCACAAATGTCGGATCCAGCATCGCTATGTTGCACGGCAACGTGACTGACATGGGTGGTGGAAGCATTACCATGAGAGGTTTTGAATGGGGGATTGAAACCGGAAACTACACTTCCAGTTGGAATGAGACTGGAGGTTTCGCGACAGGAACATTCGACCACCAAATAGGTGGCCTATCGTTCTGCGCCGAGGGATTCTGGCGAGCTTTCGCCACAAATGACTATGGCCGAGGCAACAGCACAGAACAGAGCTTTACAACGCCGTGTTATCCTTTGGCACCGACCGACCTCACTATCACACAAAGTGGACCTAGTAGCATCACAATAACCTGGACAAAAGGAACAGGGGCAAACACTACAATAATCAGAGCCAGTGCAGATGGATACCCAACAAGCGTCACGGATGGCTACCAGGCCTATTCTGGCAACAGCACCAGTGTGACAATCAATGGGTTTGCGTTTGATATGACTGCCTCTTACTTTAGGGCATGGAGCCATAACTTATACGGATACTCACCCGACTATGCCCAAGGTAGCGTTGGCAATCCCATCGGACTTCCGGCGATAATCTTTGCCGTCGGCCTATGCGGATTCGCACTATGGAAAAAAGACTGGATAAGAGTGCTACTGGCAATTTGTATAATTATTTGGGGTGCCTTTGCTATGCCCTATGATATTAAGGTGGCAGCGCCATTATTCGCAGTTGGAACAGTGCTATTCGTTATGGGGACATTGCGCATAATCCAAGCCAGAAGAGAACAAGGAGCATGACAGAATGTTAATAGGAGCAGGTTTAGGCATACTGGACATCCTGTTTACGTTAGCCCTGATGGGCTTCGCAATATGGAAACGTGGTTGGATTAGAATAATACTGTCCATCTGCATCATCATCTGGGGTGTCTTTGCTATGCCCTACGACATCAAGGTAGCGGCACCACTGCTTGCCGTGGGAACCGTGCTGTTTGTGATAGGCATAACGAATATAATCAGTAGATATAGAGAGGCGACATAAATGAAACCAACTAAAAGAATCAGTTGGGGCTATCCTACTAAATTGTGGGCTAAGATTAACAGAAGGCTTGAAAACGACCTTAAGTTTTATGGTGCTGGGGGTAGGGGTGACTGTGCCATGCTAGATTTGAGACACCCTGAGATAGTTATGAAGACAAGGAAAGATGGATCCCAGTGGTTTCAAATAGAGGTAGACAACATCATTCTGCCTCTATCGCTAGACCTGCCAAAAACAAGGGGGTGAATTATGCCAAATAGAGATCAAACAGGACCAAGAGGAAAAGGCCCCAGAACTGGTAGGGGCTTGGGAAATTGCCCTGGAACTAGTAGTGGAAGGGTGCCCAGAGACCGCCAAGGCGGAAGGCTGGGCAAGTATGGGCAAGGCAAGAACCGTTAAAGGAGGTGTAATATGTCAGCGTATTGTGTGAAGTGCAGAACCAAGCGGAAGATGCTGGTACCGGCACCAGTGGTGTTGAGGAATCGCAAACGCATCACTCGTGCCACCAAGGGAACCTGTCCCGTCTGCGGGACTAAGGTGTACCGAATAGAGGGGTAACCAAAATACCAAAAGAATACTGGGAGGATTCAAAAGACAGAGGTGACATAACATGGCAATTAGACTAACGCAAAAGGAACTCGCGATACGTGGCATAACTGCCCCCACATTCTCACGTGAGGCACTGGAATACGGGGCACAGGAATTGTCCAGGTGGACTGGCAAAGACATATCCACTGAGGACTACGCCAAGTCGCTAAAAATTGACTTGCCATCAATCGCATCCATCCCGACAGTACCGGGAGTCTCCTCCGTTACAAGGCCTACCTTCTCTCGTGAAGCACTAGAGGTTGGAGCGCGTGACCTATCGAAGTGGACTGGGGAAACAATCCCCGTTGAGAAATACGCTAAGGCACTAAAGGTAGAGCTGCCTCCTAAAACAGAGAGACCAAAAAGCACTAGAGCAAAGGAACCTACAGAGAAACCTAAAATAACCGGCCCCGTTGAGGCTTATCTAACAGAACAGGATGCCTGGAAGGAAGATTATTTGCTAGGCGATGGCTACAACATTGTGCTGATGTATAGCGATTCCTTAGCAAGCGGTGCCAAGTTCCGCCCAGTTGACCTTGAGAAATTGTTTGGGAGAGATACTGTTGATGAAGCACGCAAACTATCACACGGCAACGTAGTCCTACCCGGTGGTTTGCTTATGAAGCAATCGGATTTTGATACTATCCCAAAGGCATACCAAGATACCCTCCTCAAAGAGGGATATGAGGCATTTGAGACTAAAGTCAAGACTACTGGCGGGTGGCTAACCGAAGAAAGTACGCATGAGCTTGAGGAATACGACAAGCAGTACGGGACAAACTACGCTGATATTTACAAACAAAAGGGATTTGCTGCGTGTAATGCCGCTATTAAGTCCGATAAGCAGACTAGAGATGCTACCAGTGCTCTCTTAGATAAACCGCCATACAAGACCGAACAGGGATACGACCTCCTAAAGGCTAGGGTAGACGGCATTATGCCAGAGACAATGGTACTAGCAGGATTTAGTGAGGAGGCTGCTAAGTGGGCCGATGATTCCTACCAGGACAGTCTGAAAACTGGTGTCGCATTACCTGGGGAGAAGACGTGGTTAAACACCCAGACAGGTGAGGTATATTCAGATGCAAAGTATCAAAAGCTGTTAACGGACTTTAAAAACAAGCGCGATTCTCTAGTTAAATCCGGTAAAATGTATAGCGACGAGTGGGATGCACTCGGCCCACACCCCAGCACCGTGACGGTACTGTCCCCTGAATCCGCTAAGCGCTTGGCCATCACTGGAGTGTCCACTTTATTCTTCGCACCTGCAATGGCACTGCTACCCGAGGTCAAGGTATCCGACATTAAACCTATCACATGGGCTATTGGAGCAGCCCAACTAGCGACCTGGGCACTGCCCGTGATACCCAAGGGAGTCATGCCATTCGTGTCAGCCGGGGCAGGGGGCATATTCGGATATTCCACGGCAAAGAACTGGGACCAGTTATCCAAGGCACAGAAAGCCTTGGCTGTGGCGGGAACCATATTGGTATCCTTGCCAGCTTTATTAGCCATCAGCAAGTTCGCAGGACCCGCAGCAGTAAAAGTCCCGACCAATAAAGGCACTGAAGTAACTATCTGGCGAGGGTTTCAGGTCAATGGCAAGCCGATCATCGGTATATCTGAAGGTAAACCTGTGCTAGGGACTCGGGGTATTAAGCGTCCTATGTTAACCCAGATATCTAAAGATTGGCACCCAGTTACCAAAACCCAAACGACCTTACTAGGTACAGAGAAGGCCCTGCGGCAAATGGGTGTATCCGAAGCCAACATAGCCAAAGTTATGAAAGTGTGGAAAGAGGCTGTCCCTAGCTTCGCACGCAAGCCGTCCCCAGCCGGCGTGGATCCAACTGAATTGGTTTTAGGAAGTGAACGGCTTACGCCAGATGAAGTTGCTACCGTGCTAAAAGTAGCAACCTCTAGCAAGTACGCCAAGAAGATAGACATGGTGTATGGCAGCTCTACAATTCGCGCATTCCTCAAGAAAGCACTAAAGGGCTGGCGCAAGTGGCACGACATCGACATTCAAACTTCTATGTCAACCACGGAGTTCAACAACTTCGTTGACGATGTACTGCGTGCCCTCCGCAAAACTGGAGCCAAGGTACGCATTAGTGCCGAGAACCCAGGAGTGATAGAAAAGCTAGTAAAAGGACAATGGGAGAAGATAACAGACATTCATGCCCATGGCATCACTCCTGACAGCCCATTCACCGCTGAAGGGGCTTATGGCTATATGTATGCCGAGCCACCTATTAAAGTGAAACTGCCAGGTGTCGGCAAGCTGAAGATAATGACCTTGAGTGAAACTGGGCTACGTAAGGGTGGCTCCATTACAAGTTTTCAGGCAACCAGTATTGGGCCAGCGACACACCGGATAAATGACATAGCAGACTTTTATGTGATTGTACTTAACTATAAGGGATCAGCTATGGCAGACAAGGTAGCCAAAGCCTTTGGCTACACTAGCGAACAATTACTAAAAGCCGCAGCTAAGAATCCTCGACCCATGGCTACTTGGTCGCTGTCGCCATCTCTTAGCCTATTGAAGGGAACCCCTACAGTTGCTATTAGTATCCCACCATCTTACGCAACCACTATCCCAGCCTCATTGCGGAATCAACTGGGAAAGTATACCCCTGTAGCTTCGCCCGCGAGTTATGTAGCACGGACTGTACCAAGCCCACGAATGATACCAGTAGCCACTATAACCCATATCATCAAAAGAGAATCCCCCAGTATTTCTCCAAGCAAGGCCAAAAAGATAGCCAACGCTATTTTGGCCTCCGTATCACCACTCGTAAGCAAAGGGGCATCATCCGCTAAAATCTCAGCAGCCATATCTAAGTCCCTATCGCCTTACGTTTCAAGTAAGTCACTATCGGCATCGGCCTCTGCCTCAATATCTAAATCTATCAGTGCATCCGTCTCTCGAAGTCCCTACATCAGCCAGAGCCCGTCACTAAGCCCATCGCCTAGCCCGTCGCCTAGCCCAAGTCCGAGTCCATCGCCTAGTCCGAGTCCAACCGTGAGCCCTAGCCCATCACCTAAACCACCACCTAGACATCGAGTTAGACTCCCAACAACATCACTGGGACGTAAGAAAAAGCCATCGGAACCCAAGGCACTCACCACATGGAAGCAGGGTTTATACTATGTGACGGTCCATGCACCTTTCCGAACCAAGGGTACAAAGCCCGATGTCGCATACTCCCGGCACAGACCACCCTGGGGTAGGGTAGCCAAGGGAAGACACTCACCAAGGCGAACACTTAAGAGTATTGGCAAAGTCCCGCCACTGATAGAACTACCGATGGGTGCAGTGACAGCACGGGTAAGGAACGGACGTAAACTCACATTCTCACGGCGCTCACGACGCGGGAAGAGGAGATATTGAAGTGCCAAGACAACTAACAACACAGCAGAGACGAGTAGCTAGGCTGGCTCGTAAATATGGGATTATGGGCCTCAGTGATACCAAATTGAGGAGCAACGGATGGAAACTCAGTCAGTTATTGAGTGAGCTGTCAGAAGAAGATTTGGGAGAGCTTGAAGAGTGCTTGGAAACATTGGGAGAACTTCAGGCCAGTCTGAGGTGCCTGAATTGATGCCATAGGTTAAAACGAATAGGGGATAGATTGATATGATAGAAGCTAGACCTCCACTAGATTTCGAAGATAAAACCATCATTTGCTGCGATTGTCACAAACCATTCCTTTGGAGCCACGGAGAGCAGCTCTATTATCAAGACCGTTCGCTCAGTCCACCCCGTCGCTGCCCACAATGCCGTGAGTCAAGGCGCAAGAGGATTCGGCCAAATTCAGACCTAGACAATGTGCTGGCCAAGGCCCGGGAGGAGATAGAATTATATGGACAAACCAAAACTTAAAAATAGGGTGATACACCCCCCAACAACTAGCGAAGCGAAAGAGCCTGGCAGCTCGTATAACCTCGTCAATAATCATCGAGGGGTGACCGATGGGTAAAACTATACACCAGGGGGAGGGAAAACCGCAAGGCAAGGCCAACCATGAGCTAACCCCTTCTCAACTACTGGTAAGTGGCAACTATTCTGTACTACCTTCTGGTGGGGGGACAACTGGTAAGTCGCCACTGGTTGAGTGGACACGCTACCAGCATGAGACACCCACGCTAGAGGACATCGGAATTTGGGACCAGGAATTCCACCCTAAGTTGTGGGGGGTAGTCACTGGGGTAATATCCGGCGTAGTAGTCATAGATGTAGACAAGCCAGAGCGCCGGGCGATCTTCGACAAAGTAGGGCTATCCCCGCATATTGAAACACCACGAGGGGGATACCACTATTGGTTTACACACCCCGGGTATCCCGTCAAAACTATCGCTGGCATAATACAGGACGTTGATGTACGTGGCGATGGTGGCTTTATAAATGTACTAGGCACTAGGAAGGATGGTAGCTACAAGGTGCTAATCCCACCTTTGCCCGATAAGCTCTACCCATGGGATATGCTACCCAAACCTATAGCTAAGGCTCTTGCCCAACAAAAGCAAAAGACACCCCCCATAGAAGGGGGTATCATACCCGATACCAAGCGAAACGACACCCTTATCAAACTAGGTGGGACTTTACGAGCAAAGGGACTATCGGAAGATGCTATAGAGGGAGCACTTCAAGCTATAAACCTTGAAAGCTGTAAACCACCACTGGCCGCGGACGAAGTTACCAAGATAGCTCATAGTGCAGCACGATACCAACCATCTAAGGAAATTATCACCAATACCGACACCGGCAACGCAATCAGGCTACGCCAGCATTTCGGGGACGTATTGCGCTATTGCTATGAAGCTAATAAGTGGCTCGTGTGGAATGGTGGGTATTGGGAGTGGGACTTCGGAGCTGGAATCAACCAGTACGCCACACTAACGGTTAAGAATATCTACCACGAGGCAGCGACCGAGCCGGACACAGACATAGCCAAAGCACTAGCACGACACGCTATGGCTTGTGAGAGCAACCAACGGATACTAGCCATGATAACCCGTGCCGAATCCCAACTAGGGTTAGCTATCAAGATGAACGACTTAGACACAGACGACTGGCTACTGAATGTTAAGAATGGCACTATAGACCTAAGAACCGGGGACTTGCTACCCTTTACCAAAGAACACCTAACCACCCACCGCCTTGATGTAGAGTACCACAAGGACGCTGAGTGTCCCTTATTTATGGCGTTTTTAGACAGGGTGTGCGCCAATGACACAGAGCTAATCCTATACCTACAAAAGTGCGTGGGTATAAGTTTGACCGGGGATACCCAAAACGAGCTCGTATTCTTTATCTTTGGCGAAGGGCAAAATGGCAAGAGTACATTCTTAGGCATTGTCCGGTTTATGCTAGGTAGTTACGGCCACAGAGTTAACCCCGATATGTTTATGACTAGAGGTAAAAGCTCAAGTGGGCCGAAAGAGAGCCTAGCCAACCTTAGAGGCAAGCGCTTCGTCCTGGGGAACGAAGTGGAGGAAGGTAGACGCTTCGCTATGGCTCTAATCAAGGCTACCACCGGCGCCGAGACTATCACGGCAGACCGTAAGTGGGAACACGAAACCGAATACCAACCTACTCACAAGCTATGGCTCTTTGGCAACTATAAGCCAGAGGTGCGAGACACGTCCGTAGCAGCGTGGAGACGGTTAAAACTTATACCCTTTGAAGTGAAGATAACGGACGAAGAAAAGGACACCAAGCTAAAAGTTAAGCTACGAAAAGAGCTACCGGGGATACTGGCTTGGGCCGTGCGCGGTTGTCTCGCTTATCAGAAGGACGGCATCACAGACCCCCCGGTTGTGTTGAACGCAACCAGCAGATACCGCAAGGAGCAAGACGTATTTGGTATCTTTATAGACGAGTGCTGTGTGGTAGAGCAAGGCCAAAGCATAACCAAAGCTAGCTTTAGAACCGAACTTAAAACATGGTGTATCGCTAACAACGTTGACCCCTTCAACAACACCCAGGTTTTGCGACTAATGAGCGACATGGGTATTAAGGAAAGTAGCGATGGCAAGCATAGAATCTGGAAGGGTATCAGGATGCGTACCGAGGGTGACGAGTTACCAGAAGATACCAGTGACGTTGACACCACTGACAAAATTGACAAAATATCAGGTAAAAGTCGTATTAATCCTGTAAAAAGGAAAATTCCTAAGAACCTACCTAAAAAGACTAAAAATAATGTAAATAATGTCAAAAGCAACCTAGAAGAATTGCCGGACGGCTACCCCCCATACCCTAAAAAGCCGTGTAAGAAATGCGGGAGTGACTTGTTTTGGCCGGGTGACGGGGGTTGGCTATGCTGTACGTGTAAACCCCGGCCAGAGGGGGATTAACCAATGCAAAAGACTAAGCATATCTGCAAGTGTGGCAAAAGAGCTATTGTCGAGAGGGTAGATACTAAAGAGTGGTTTTGCCTAGAGTGTGCTGCTGGCTGTATAGCCAGCGAGAGAGAGCAAGGCAAGGCGGTATCAATAAAAGAGTGGGTTAAGGGGATTAGAAAAATACCCGACATCAACTATAGCATTAACGACAACACAGGGGCAATTGTCGCTAATTCGGGTATGGGTGTCGCCAATTTTCGGAAGGTAGGGGTGACCCAACAGGTTATTGCCTCTTATCTTTGCGAAGATAGGGATTGTATAAGTGTAAATGGGCGTGGGATTAATGATGTGGTGGTAGCGCCTAAAGAGAACGGTAGCGTTGATCTGCTGGCCGCGCTGGTAGAGGTAACGCCGGTGATAAACGTTTACGAGAATTAGAATAGCACAATATAGTTGTTTTGCGCAACCTTTTTTAAGGTTTAGCTATAGGTTTTGGCGATTTTGGACCACAAAGTTTTACTGTAATGTGCAATTCGCTAAAAAGTATGCTCAAAAGACTATGCCGACGCCACGATTCGGGGTGTGTAGCCAAGCGATCTCGCACCAAAAGGATATCTTTGTGGGCAAGCAAGGAATTATGAGGCAGGGCTATCGTCAAATTGTGAGGCATTATGGCTTTTGCCTCACTTTGCCAGCTTTGGCATTACCCACAAAGCTAAAGGTTGCACAAAATATACACCATTGTCACGTACAAAGGTGGTGTAAAATCTGGGGTCAGTTTAGCTATAGGTTTACCCCAAAATCCGTTACTCTTTTAGCTATGCAGGGGTTACGAAATGGCTTGGATTATTGAACGCAAAGGAAGTTAAGCACAATGAGCAAATCAAACGGCTCGGGCTGGCGATATCGGTGTAAATCCTGCAATTTTGAGGTGGGCATTGACAAAGCCTTCCCTAAAACTTGCCCTGGATGCCACGCAGGGGGTTGGTGGGGGCAGCTCGTCACCCCTGACATTACTCAAAACATAGACGGGGTAAAAAAAGACGGGGTTGACAGTAAAAACAGCGATGTTAAAGTACCAGAGGGTATAATGGGACGCAAAGGAATTTTGTCCCAACAAGATAACGCTGTGGTGTGTGCTGAGGCTCAAAATAAGGGGGTTTATGAGACTTCCCCGGGGCAATGCCGGGGCCGTCCACTTCAAAAAGTGCCAGTGGACTTGATAAAACAGTTGGACATCGAGGGTTTCAGCAGCAGGGCAATGGTTAGTGAGCTGGACCAAAGAGGATTCAAGGTATCATACAAAACGATTCAGCGAAGGTTGCAAGATAAAGGAAGCAGGGCGGAGGTTGGAGGCGAAGACAAAAGCGGAGAAATACACGTGAAAAGGCGGGTGATTTTACACCAGTATTTGGGAAAGGTCACACCTTAAACTGCCGTCACGATACAGAGTCAAAGTCGGCAGTTGACGCAAAAGGACATTCTCTGTTTCCTCTTGTAATCCCGCTGATAATTCCCCATGGTACCCTCCTTTATGTTCTATCTATGTTCTATCTAATATGCCTAGTCTTTTTAACCATAGCGTAACACCAGCGTAACACCTGGCATAAATGTTACGGTCTGCATCGTAACACCCCGCTAAACTGTTACGCTCCCCCGTCTTAATGCCTAGATACAACTCACTCGTAAGAATCATGCCGTAACACCTCAACCGTAACACCTGCCACAAAACTGTTACGCTCTGCCTTAATGTCTAAACGTAGCTCACTCGTAGCGTAACAGTTACGTAACAAGCGTAACATACCGTAACGTAACAGGGGGGGGATATATAATATCCCCCCCCCTGTTACGGGTAGTGTTACGGTACATCATAATTCCTTCAGCCCCCATAAGTCTCCCATCTTGACTGTTCCCCCTACTTCCTTTTTAGCCAAACGATTTACGGTAACTTTAACCGAGCCCTCATTAGCTTCTAAGGCTTCGGCTATTTCTTTAACCGGCATGGCCCCGTTCCGTAGTAGGTTTTTAATCTGTACTAATAGCGGTAGTTCACCTGATAGGCTCGTGCCTCTCAAATCTACCTTCTCTATGGCTATGGCATTGGTTTCATTGTTAAACGTGTATCTATAACCAAACCCTGAGTATCGTTCTGAGAGGCTCGCTTTGACTTGTTTAAGACTAATAGTTAGTTCGTTGTCAATTGGTTCTTGTTCTGCTTTACATTCCCAAATTGAGCGTGCCAAGTTTGAGAAGAATACTGAGCCAAATATACTCTTTTTCTTTGTCAGTAAATCCTTTGAGTTATGAGCCAAGGTGAGGCTCGTTACTCCTAGGGCTCGCAATGCTTGGTGGTACTGTATCGCTGGTTCGGGGTCGTTGAGATTTCCTCGGGCTGCTGGCCCTAAACTGTCCACTACTAATAGCCCAATATGCCTATCGATTATCTCTTGCCTTAGCGGTTCTACTGAATCTATCAAACTGGCAGTCATTCGCTTATAGAATATGGTCATGTCTAGTTCGTCTCTCACATGGAATCCTCTTTGGATTGCCGTCCAGCGTTTGGTAAAACTTGATTCCTCATCCTCATAGTCAAGATATAGGCAGAAACACGGTTTTTCACTTGGGGCCAAACCAAGTTTATTATCGGGATATGGCAATTGTACGATAAATGCACAGACTAAGGCAGTTAGGCTTTTTCCGCTACCATAATCGCCAAAGATAATGTTAGGGTGATTTCGATACAGAATCGGCGTTAAAAGATAGTCAGGTGTCAGCACGATATCAGGGTTTGATGCAATTTCGAGTATTGGTTCATCATGCCGGGCAGTTTTAATAACTTGATATGTGATACACGTCAGTACCCAATCCCAGGGAAGATATAGATAACTGGCAACGCTACCGTCCCGTAGTTCTCTAAGAAGGCTTCCTGTATTTGACGACGAGAGTAAATTAACCTGTCTTTGTGTCAATAATTGTGTGCGTCCTGTTTCCCCATCGTCATACCAAAAGGATAGTTCGGCTCGGCCCTTATCGTCAAAGTGAGTGGCATCCACTAGCAAGCGATACCCGCGCCAGATAAACGCAATGTGGCCAGGTTCGTCCTTTATGATAGGTAACTCATTGTACGTTGTATCTAATGATAGGTTTTTATCAATTTTAGGTATAGTCCTTTCGGTTTCCTGTGTAGCCTTTTCGTCCTGTGTTATAATATCTTCTGTCATTGTTGCGCCCCTTGGTGGTTATTGTTCGGGAATAGTGCGTTGGTGCACTCTAACGCCTCCTCGTAACTTCTTGTGTACTTTCTCTACTTCTACTTCTTGGAGGGGTAGGGCTTTCTTTTGCTACTTTTCTTTCCTTAGCCATTTACTCCTCTATCATCCCATTGGTTCATAACTTACGGCATTTCCTGTCTTAATTGAGCCTTTTCTGAAGCCCAAAATATGTCCTCTGTAAGATAGTTTGGTTTATTGCAATCCTCTGGTATCAACAGGGGTCTAAGGTTATCCTTCAAGAACACCGGGATTCCAGCCTTGTCCGCAGCCTCGACAATCTCCCGAACCCACTCGATTTTAGGTGGCTTATATGGCTTTGTCTGAGCACCGAGAATTATCCAGTTGATACCATATAGCTCTAACAAGTTTTCAGGGGCTATCCTGGTAAGCAATGGTTCGAAAGAGATATACTTTATAGGTGATTTAATCTGAGCCAATCTACGGCAAGCCTCAACAAAGTATTCGTGGCTTGTAACTGTCACCCCCACCCAGCAATTTTCAGGGAAGGGGCTGAAAGTGATAAGGTTCTGTGGCTGCTTGGTGAGAAGGTAGAAGCGGTGAGCAGGCCACTTGTTTATCATGTGCAAAACTGCCCTTGTCCAATCTTCGGGAATACCTATGCCGAAGAGGTCGCCCATATCGCAGACAAAGATACCTTTGCTAGTTTTGGGAGGATACACCAACTCACAAACCAAGCCTCCTATCGGCCTTAATTCCTCCAGCCTCTCTTCCCAAAAGCGGGGATAGAAGGGGGCAAGGTAAGCATCGGCATCAGGTCTATATTGCCCATTCCTAAAGTCCACAGTTGTAGGGCAATTCATGTTTGCCAAATACCTTGACTTCAATCTCCCATTCGCCAGCCTGTAAGCGTAGCAGGGGAAGCCTCCGCCTTTGCATAAGCCGTTGTCGTGATTGAGACAGCCGGTGATGGGATTCCAAGTATAGCCCTGGCTGCCGTCAGGATTCTTAACCCACTCGATATTTGTTTTGTTCATACTAACTCCTATAAATCATCTTCTGCTAACGGAATACACCTTATATTTTGGTTCGTTCTCTCAAACATCTTATTGAGTGAACGGGCGTGTATCCCGCATACATACTCAACCCCCATTTTAGGGTGTGGGACTTTGAACTTTGCAGGTTTGCCACAAGTTACATGGTCATATCTATAAGCTGCAATCGGGAACGATTCCATCGTCATTTGACACTTCATCTCATCTTCTCCTTATCCTGCTTGAAGGTATAAGCAAAATCCCAAGGGTTTGATTCCCAAGAGTAATCTTTGTTGATGAAGTTCCAAATATTTCTAAACCACTCAAGGGCAATCTCACTATCATAGTTTTCTTTAGCTTCATCATTTCGTGTGATTTTGTAGGGCAATCCTTCTCGCTCAATGTCGTAGCTATTTATCTCCTGCAATCTCTCTGCCCTCACATCTGTTATCGTGATAAAGTAGCGGGCGTAATGTTCTGGCATATGAAGTGAGGATTTCCATACCCATTTGCCGATTATTGGAGAGCCTTCTACTATTTGGTTAATGCTTCTTTCTAAGACTAATCGCCCATTATCGGCAAGCAACGCTGGTATTTCAGGGTCATCCTGATAAACACAATCAGACCACCAATCACTAGGTTTGTCATATTCTATGCCTTCAAGGATAGGCGATACCCAATAAAGTGCCTTCTCTTTGACATAGACAGTCTCGCCTATGCCGTAGTGGGCTGTTATTCTCGCACCTGAGCGGTCTGTAATTGGGTCGTATGGCACTTTCAAATAAGGCTCACCCAACAACTCTGCTACTTTGCCATTATGAGGAACACACTCATTCCAAATATCTTGGGAGTAGCCTTTGAGTTTAATCACCCTTCTAGTCTGTGCCTCGCCATATTGCTCTAGCACTCTTAACTTTGCTTGCCAAACTTCGGGCTTAAATAAGATTCCTTTCATCTTCTGCTCCTGCTTATTACCTTCCTAAGACAGTTAGAGCATCTGCCCTTAACAACCTTTTCGTGTTTACACTCAGAGCCAAACCGCTTCTTACCCTGTTCGTGCATTAACTCGTATAGGTCATTGTTCGTGTAACTAAAGCAATCTTTCATATTCACTTCCTTTTAGGCTTTGGGATTACTCTGACCCAATGCTTTCCTTCTGCGTCTGGCTTGAGCATAAGCTCCTGTGGGTATCGGGCATACATTGGCTTAGTAGATGTCCAATGAATCTCAGGCAAGCTCTGGTCATCACTCTTTATCTCTACAAGGGAGAGGATTCTGTTAAGTGCTTTTGATACCAAATCTCGGTGATTTCTCCAGAATGCCTTACCTGATAATAAGTGGCTTTGTGATGATAAATCACTTAGAATTCCATCTATACTTTCTCTTACCCGTTCATATTCCATTTCATTCTCCTTTTCTGGCAGCCATTCTCTCTGGAATGTCTATCCGTGTTGTTAAGTAGGTTGCCGTAAATTCTTCTCCCCGTCGGGAGCAGCCCTTTCCTTTATTACGGCCATTACTGGCTGCACAACCACTCATACAATTCCTTTTATCCATTCTCTCTGACAGGACTGGAGAGTGTTACCCCTCCAATCCTACTAACTCCTCACTTAAGTACCGGGAATACCTCGACATAGGCGAAGTCTGGCTCATAGGTGCTGTTAAGCCCGCCGAATGTTACGGCTACAACCTTTTCGGTATTGGCTACCAACTCAAAGGTGTCTATGTTGAACCATACTCGGCTGATGCCCCAAGTGCTGGCGTTCCCGCTACACGTGAGGTC
>JAUWFX010000124.1 GCA_030606765.1 Dehalococcoidia bacterium | reverse complement strand
TACATCCTGATATAAGGAAACTTTTTAGCAAGCCCAACGTCGTATAGTAGAACTGCAAGTCTCACACAGTTCGTGTGGAATTTTGGTGTAGGATAGCTGTAAATTATAGGGAGGACAAGAAGTGATAGAGTTCACTGAAGTTTATGAAAGGTTAAAGAAGGAGAAAGCAGAGCTGTTAGAAAAGCTGGAACAGTTGAGAGCTCTCGGTCAACCATCGGCAGAGAGAAAGGAAGGCAGTCCATTTGGCAAAAGGGAAGAGGAAGCCGATGAAGCCTCCGAACTAGAGAAAAGACTGGCCTTGGAAGAAAGGCTGGGAGAGTCTCTTAATGAGGTTGAGCATGCCTCACAAAAATATGAAGCCGGCACTTATGGATTGTGCGATTCCTGTGGGCAAGCTATAGAGCAAGCTCGCCTTGAGGCTATACCTCAAGCAAGCTTATGTCTGAACTGTAAGGCAAGCCAGGCAAAGGAAACAAAAGGGGCAAGATAAAGGGCGCTCGACTGTGTTGTGACCCGACAAAATCGGCGACTTTATTGTGGACAAAGATAATTCGAAACTACCTTTGCGTGACAGCATTAAGAAAGCAACATTATGTCCCATCGTTATTGCTTTGGTAAGCGCTTCAGATCAATTGAGCAAGCTATGGGTCAGAGCTCACTTAGCACCTGGGGAATCGCTCCCCATAACTGACCGCTTAAGTTTGATCAATATTGAAAATACGGGCTCTGCTTTTGGTTTACTTGCCAATCAAACCTTTCTTATCATCACTATTAGCATAGCTGGTTTGCTCTTTATCTTGCTGTTTCTTCGTTACTTATCCCCAGCTACTACCTTGAGCATAGTATCTATCGGTTTGATTCTGGGTGGTGCTGTAGGCAATCTAATAGACCGCATCCGTTTTGGTTGTGTCACTGACTTCATTTACTTCCGTTTGTGGGGCGACTTCCATTGGCCTGCCTTCAACATCGCTGACGCAGCTATAACGGTGGGTGTCTTTGTTCTCATTTATTCCTTTTATAGGTCGGGGATATTTAGAAAAGCATATGGACGCAACCACAGACCCCAAAATTAAGACATTGCAATTCAACTCACCTGTTCCTGACATCCGCCTTGATAAGTATTTAACCCAGGTTCTTCCACAATTCTCGCGCGCTTATTTACAGAAATTAATTGGGCAAGGTTATATTTTGGTCAACGGACAAAGGACAAAAGCGAGTCAGAGGCTAAATAAAGCCGATAGGGTAACAATCGAGCTTCCTCCCCTATCAGTCCATCCTTTAGCTGAACCAATCCCTTTAACTATAATTTATGAAGATGAGGACATATTGGTCATAGATAAACCCGCCGGACTGACAGTTCACCCTGCCCCGGGGCATCCCAGCCATACTCTAGTCAATGCTATCTTAGCGCATTGCCCCGGCCTGGCCATGAGCAGCGAGCCAATGCGCTCAGGCATAGTTCACAGACTAGATAAAGATACATCGGGACTCATAGTCATTGCCAAAAACGACTTTGCCCGGGAATATTTAGCCGCACAGTTCAAAAGCCGCACTGTGACCAAAGGGTATCTTGTCCTTGTTAAAGGAAGGCTATCCCCGGAGCAGGGAATAATTGAAGCACCTATCGGGCGAGACCCCCATAGCAGACGAAGAATGGCGATAGTAGAAGCAGGAAAAGAGGCTACTACCCAATATCAAGTCCGAAAATACCTGGATACCTACACTTTAGTCGAAGTCACCCCCATAACGGGGCGTACACATCAAATCAGAATACACCTGTCAGCTATCGGCTGTCCGGTTATCGGTGACCCCACTTATGGAATAAAATCGGCTCATCTTAACAGACAATTTATTCATGCCTATCGCCTTGGCTTTCGCCTACCTTCAACTAAGCAATACCAGGAATTCACCTCGCCATTACCTGTGGACTTAGAGCAAGTTTTGGAGTACTTAGCCCGAAACGCCTAAAAGGCTTGGGAAAACATGATAGGAAATCCTGTCATTGCCATAGCTTCTTTATGCCGTTTCCCTACCATGTAGGTACAGGTCATAATTGCCCTCTTGAAGCACAGGTTCGAATCACTGGTCATATGAACAAAGACAGAGGCTTGATTTTTGGCTTGTCTCACAGCATACTTAAGTGGGCCAAAATGAGGTCAGCAAGAAAAAGAGACTTGAAATTTAGCTTGGAGCGGAGAACACTATGAACAGACCCTTTGATCAAAGCCAAATATTTAGCCCAGTTCACTATCAGATAACCGTTACGGCAGAAGAGGCGAGGCTGGGAACTAAAAAGATATTATCGAGGAAAGATACAAGGCTAGAGGTGAGTATTCCAGCAGAGGCGAGGACAGGCAGTACGATAAAGCTAGCCAATGTCCTCCAGATAACCGACGGCCGTCCTGGAGATATCCTAGTTGAAATTAAAGTCAAAGAAGAAGAAATAGCGGCGGGAATTATTGAAATTAACGATGGAAACTTTGAAGATGAGGTTCTGAAATGTAGCTCGCCTATCATGGTGGATTTTTGGGGATTCGGATGCGCCCCATGCGACATTATTGCCCGCATCACAGAGAAACTGGCCCGAGAGTATGCAGGTCAGCTCAAATTCTGCAAACTAAACGTAGATCTGAACCCCCAGACGGCTTCAAAGTACCAAATCATGAGCATTCCACAGATACTATACTTCAAAGGTGGCAAAGTAATTGAACAAAGCGTTGGCGTCGTTCCTGAGTCTGTGCTCCGTTCAAAATTGGAGTCATTGCTAGGGCAGCAATAAGCTTATAAATTAAGAAGCCTTTCCATAGAAAAACGCTGGGATTAAAGGGATGATACGAGGGCACTTGTGCTGGTGCTTGGCGACTGCTTTGTGCTTCGTCACTTAATTCATCACCCTCCCCCTAGTCTTTTCCTGTCAAGGGAGAGGAAATTCAGACTCTCAGTGGTGAGGGAACAAACCGTACATCACTGCTGGCGTGAACGCGTGTAGTTTCCTTGCGGTAGGCAATCTTATTTGCTATAATTGCGGCAGGGCCAGGCAACTTCAGTACTTGGCTCCAACATGAGACGGAGGTCCCCAGAATGATCTCAAGAATGTGGTGTTTCCGTCCCTTTAACAATTTGCCAAACTGAGGAAGGCTAGATTACAAGCTGGTACGTTGTGATATTATAGATATTTCAACTTCGAAGGAGAATTGGAATGGATAAAATAGAGTTAAAGGTTACCAACCGGGAGATTCTCGGTAAAAAAGTCAAGCATTTGCGCCGTCAGGGAATTACTCCGGTGCATCTTTTTGGGCACGGCATCGAGTCTCTAGCACTACAGTGCGACACTGGTGAACTTGAGCGAGTGTTAGGTCAAGCTGGGCAGACAAGGCTTATTAGCCTAAAGCTCAACAAGGAGAAAAAGCCAAGGAGCGTTGTGGTTCGCGAATTTGATAGAGATTGGCGGAAGGGACAATTAGTCCATGTAGACTTTTATCAGGTAAAAATGGAGGAAAAGATAAAGTTAGAGGTTCCTGTTGCCTTAGTCGGAGAAGCGTCAGCCCTGAAGTCTAAAATCTATATGCTGGAGCATGAGCTTGGGACTTTGACTGTAGAGTGCTTGCCGGCAAAAATCCCCACTAGCCTGGAAGTCGACATCAGTTCCCTCACTGAGCCAGAGCAAACGATACGCGTCAAAGATGTCGCCCTAGATAAAGATATTACCGTTCTTAACGACCCAGAGTTGGTTGTGGTGAAAATTAGTTCGCGACCTGTGGAAAAGATAGAAGAGGAGGTGGTAAAAGAAGTGGCGGAGGAAGCGGTTGAAGCTCCCGAAGAGGCTGCGCCAGGTGAAGAAGCAGAAAAAGCATAATCTTTTCACTTACCCGGCTGTCGCTTCTGTATCTATATCTATATGTGGCACTTGCTTGCTTAGCGAGTCCCTGATACAATATCCAAGACCGACTATTAGCTCTCTCCGAGCTGTCTTGCCTAAAGAATAACCATGGCAAGCAGCCGGTAGGCTAAAAAGCCTCGAGGGCATAGATAGAAATGTCTGTGCCTCCCGTGCTAGGAAAGGAGGGAATATGAAGCTTGGTTTTTGGGCAGCACCGTTTTTGTGATGGTGCTTTTTTATTCACGCTTGTTGCTTCTTTTAAACCGCGTCGTAATTTCGCTAATTCGTTAAGCAGAAATATTTTTGACTCTGTAGATGAGTATGAAGGAAATAAGCATGAAGACGAAAGTTATCGCACTGGCTGTCATAGCAGTTGCCATAATCGTTAGTGTCATTGTAGCGACGTCTGCTCCCGCAGTACTAAGGGTAGCGACCACTACCAGCCTTTACGACACCAAGTTGTGGGATGATCTAGAGCCCATATTTGAGCAAAGATATGGCGTCGACTTGCAGATAACAGCTAAGGGCACCGGTATGGCTTTGGAATTAGGTCAAAGGGGTGATGTGGATGTGGTTACCGTCCATGACCCCCTTCAAGAGGCAGCATTTATAGCCGGTGGCTACGCTGTTGAAGCAGCAGGATATGGTGCGGAGCGAGTTCCCTGGGCTTATAACTATTTCATCATTGTAGGCCCTGAGGCTGACTCCGCAGGCATCGGTGGAGGGAATTTGACTCCAGAAGAAGCCTTCCAAAAAATCCAGCAAGAGGGGGAGGATGACCCGGAGACGGTTAAATTCATCTCTCGGGGGGATAACTCGGGAACTCACGGCAAGGAAAAAGCCATCTGGGCAGCAGCCGGCTATAATTATACAGCTGATATTCAAGGGACCGGAGCGGACGCTGGCTGGTATATCGAAGCAGGGACAGGCATGGGGGCAACACTGAATATTGCTAACGAGCTAATGGCTTACACCCTGACAGACAAGGCAACCTTCCTTGCTTACCAAGGCCACTTGGATTTGGCATCCTTGGTAGACACAGGGGATATTCTGCTCAATATCTACTCCGTGATCATCTGCAAGAACGGTGTCAATCCTGAGATGGCTCAAAATCTGGTGACTTTCCTCAGAGCACCTGAAATCCAGGCTTTAGTCGCCGGATTTGGCGTGCCAGAATATGGAGGACCGCTATTCTACCCCTATGATCCAGAGATTTGCCAGTAATAATCTTAAGGAAAGGAGGAATCAAGTGCCAGTCATAGCAGCAGTAGTGAAGTGTAAAAAGTGTGGTGCTGAGGTAAGGTCAGACTGGAAGTTCTGCCCTAACTGCGCTGACAAGATTACCTGCACCGGCAAGTACGAAGCCTGTGCCAAGAAATAGCATATTAAAGCAGGTGGGAGCAATTGACTGAAATATGGCACGGCCTTACCAAGGCCATAGAACTCATAATCTCCCTCGACCCCGAGGTAATAGAGATAGC
>JAUWFX010000073.1 GCA_030606765.1 Dehalococcoidia bacterium | reverse complement strand
AGGTTTAGAGGACGCGAAATTATTTATCCTGAACTAGGTTGGAATGTGCTGCGTAAAGTAGCTGAAGCCTCCAAGGAATTAGCCGTGGTAAGTAGCTCCGGTAATGCCGAGAGAAGTATAGCCTTGGTCTTATCCCCAGTTCCCCAGAAGAAATCTAAGGAGACAGGAACAGATGCCAAAACTTAAAACCCATAAAGGGGCAAGGAGTCGTTTTCATATAACAGGGAGCGGCAAGCTGATGCGCACTAAATGCGGCAAGAGTCATTTGAGGCGAAAAAAGGCTCCCAGAACTAGGCGACTCTATGATGAAATGATCATGACCTCCTCAGCGGATAAGAAGAGAGTAAAGAGGCTTTTACCCTACAAATAGTGTAAGGATTAAAGGAGGAAGAACTTGCCACGAGCTAGGAGTGGAAAAGTCACCCACAGACGACATAAAAAGGTACTTGAACTGACCAAGGGACACCGGGCGGCCAGACACAATTTGTATAGGACAGCTCATGAGTCCATGCTTCATGCCTTAGATTATTCCTACCGTCATCGTCGTGAGCGAAAAGGCGACTTCAGAAAGCTATGGATTACCCGCATTAATGCTGCGGCACGAGCTAGAGGACTTACTTACAGTCAGTTTATAGCCGAGTTAAAAAAATCAAATGTAGAAATCGACCGCAAGATGTTAGCTGAGATGGCAGTAAAAGATCCTGAGGGTTTTGCCACATTAGTAGCTTCGGTAACTAAGAATAACTCACCCCATGCCTGAAAATTTCAGGATTTTTGAATAAGGATAACATCACTTGGTAGTCAATGCTGGAACAACTCGAAGACCTTCATGCACAAGCTCTCGATGAGCTGAACAAAGTTAATAATCCTCGGGAGCTGGAGTTGTGGCGTGTTCGCCACCTGGGTAAGAAAAGCAGTTTAACTAAAATTCTACGTTCCTTGGCCGCTTTGCCCCTGGAAGAACGAAGAGAGGGGGGTGCCCAAGCTAACAAAATCAAAAGAGCTTTAGAGTCAAGCCTGGAAGAGAAGGAAAATTTACTACAGGAAGCCCTTTTGACCTCTCCTTTGGAATCCCAAAAATTAGATGTTACCTTGCCTGGTCGTCTTTTCCCGGCAGGGCGACTTCACCCTACCACTCAAACACTTAACGAAATTTGCGATGTTTTCAAAAATATGGGCTTTCAAGTAATTGAGGGACCCGACGTGGAGTGGGATTACTACAACTTTGAAGCCTTGAATATTCCTCAACATCATCCGGCGCGAGATATGTTCGCTACCCTATGGATAGATGCAGGTATAGGAGGGAAAGCTAGACTTTTGCGCACGCACACTTCCCCAATGCAAATTAGGTTGATGGAGAAAGAACGTCCGCCAATAAGAGCCATAGTACCGGGGCGAGCTTATAGATATGAAGCAACTGACGCTACTCACGAATCTATGTTTTATCAAGTTGAAGGTTTAGCCGTGGATAAGAACATCACCCTGGCTGATTTAAAAGGCACTTTGTTTGACTTTTGCCGCTGCCTTTTTGGTGAGGAAAGGAAAGTGCGCTTCCGCTGCGATTACTTTCCTTTTGTGGAACCCGGGGTGGAGGTAGCAATCGGATGTTCAGCTTGCGACGGAGCTGGCTGCCGGCTGTGTGGTTACAGCGGCTGGATTGAAATACTAGGTGCGGGGATGGTGCATCCCGACGTCCTGGCACGCGTCGATATCGACCCCGAGATTTACAGTGGTTTTGCCTTTGGGTTGGGAGTTGAGCGTATACCTATGCTTCGCTATGGTATTGATGACATCCGCCTCTTTTATGGCAATGACCTCAGGTTTTTGAGGCAGTTCTAAATTTTAAGGTGACAATGTGAAAGTTTCCCTCAAATGGCTCAGGGATTATGTTGACATAAACCTCGATCCTAAAGAGCTGGCGGAGAGGCTCACTATGTCTGGCCTGGAAGTCAAGGGCATACAGACTATAGGTGGCACCTGGGATAATGTAGTGATAGGGGAAGTAATAGCTTTAAATCCTCATCCTAATGCTGACCGCCTTAAGCTAGTTACGGTTGACCTCGGCACCGAGCAAGTCATTGTAGTGTGTGGCGCCCCAAATATCGGACTTGGTCAAAGGGTGCCTTTTGCTCGTATAGGAGCCCGGCTTATAGATGCCCACACTGAAGAAGCCATATTGCTAAAGCCGGCTAAAATTCGTGGCGTGGTTTCCGAGGGCATGGTTTGCTCAGAGAAGGAGCTAGAGGTTTCTGATAGTCACGAAGGGATTTTGATATTGTCACCTGAGGCACCCATAGGTGCACCTCTCGGGGCCTATCTGGGCGATGTAATTTTTGACTTGGATGTAACACCTAACCGCCCGGATTGCTTATCTGTAATTGGCATTGCCCGAGAAATTACTGCCCTAACTGGTGAACCGCTCCGTTTATGCCAGATTCATTACGAAGAATTAGAAGACTCGATAGACTCCTTCGCCTCTGTCGACATAGCCGACTCAGACCTATGCCCTAGATATTGTGCAAGTTTAATTACTGGAATAAAGATAGCCTCCTCCCCAAGCTGGCTGCAGCAGCGTCTGAATAGCTGCGGTATGCGTCCCATTAACAACGTGGTTGACGTTACTAATTACGTGATGCTGGAATATGGTCAGCCCCTTCACGCCTTTGATTATCATAAGATTAAGGGCAGACAAATTATCGTTCGCAGGGCCGGAAATGGTGAGACCATAACTACCCTCGATGGCTCAGAGCGCACTCTTAACCCAGATATATTGGTTATTGCCGATAAAGAAGAAGCTGTTGCTGTGGCTGGAGTCATGGGTGGTCTGGCTTCCGAAGTTACGGACAAAACTGACAATATTCTTCTGGAGTCGGCGAATTTTAACCAGGCTGCCATTCGTCGAGGCTGTAGCTATCTTCAAGTTCAAAGCGAGGCCTCGATTCGCTTTGACAAAGGGCTTAATAGCGAGCTTCCATTATTACCATTGAAGCGGGCAACCCAGTTACTACTGGAGCTAACTGGCGGCAAAGCAGCCAAGGGCATAATTGATGTTTATCCCGGGAAATCAGAATCAAAGCCGATATTGCTTACTGCACGGGAGGCGGAGCGCCTTTCAGGCTTGAAGGTCAGCATTAATGGAATTCTCAAGGTATTAAAACCCCTGGGCTTTGAATGCCAGGAGACCAATTCGGGCTCGCAGATTTCGGTGTCTGTGCCTTACTGGCGCAGCGACGTTAAATGCTCTGCTGACCTCGTGGAGGAGATAGTTCGCATCATTGGTTATGAAAAGATTCCTATCACCAGGCTTGGCTCTCCTTTACCTCAGCAAAAATCGAAACTGTCACCAGCAGCCCAGCGGAGCAATCTCAGGGATAAATTACGCAACGTCCTGACTGGCGTTGGCTTTCAAGAGATATTAACTTATTCTTTAGTCAGCCTGGAAAAATTGCAGAAGCTTTCCCCAAAGCTTGAGCTGAGAATTTCACCGTTGAAGGTAGCTAACCCTATGACGAAGGAGCAAGAATACCTGCGTACCAGCTTGCGGGCTGGTCCTCTGGCCACGTTGGCACACAACCAAAAATTTGAGCAAGCCGGCATAAGACTCTTTGAAATTGGCAAGATATTCTTGCCCCAGCACCCTCCCGTCATTGCGAGCGAAGCGAAGCAATCTCAAGAAGAAAGGGAGCTACCCCAGGAAAAAGAGATGCTCTGTGCTGTGCTTAGCGGCGCAAGGGCAGAATTATCCTGGCAAACTGATAAGGAGCCGCTTGATTTCTTTGACGCTAAGGGGGTAGTGGAAAATCTCCTGAACCAGTTGGGGCTGAAAGTGAGTTTTGATATTGGCGATGATGAAACTCTATTCCCGGGAAGAGGGGCTAACATAATCGTTGAAGATGACAGAGTGGGTATTTTAGGAGATGTGCATCCTAAGATAGCACAAGCCTTTGAGCTTTCTAACGCTATTTGCCTTATAGAAATTGACCTGGAGAAGCTATTGACCAAGATTACCGGGATAAAGGAATACCAATCTATCGCACGGTTTCCCAGCGTAACTCGGGACATCGCTTTAGTAATAGATGAGCAAGTGAGCTATGGAAGAGTGGAGGAAACAATCCAAAGCTTTCCGCTAGTGACAAAGGTAGCTCTCTTTGATCTTTATCGAGGTGAGCAAATAGCCGAGGGCAAGAAATCTTTTGCCATAAGGATTGTCTACCAATCACCGAGCCACACCTTGACCGACGAAGAAGTTGACCGAACCCAACAACAGATGCTCGCTAAGCTGCATCAGGAACTGGGCGCTACTTTAAGGGACTGAGCTAGCCAGGGAAAGGCAAAAACCTATATTTATATCTAGCTATAGCTTGCTTTACCTTTGGGCATTTTGATGCGCCTTGTTGCTCGACTACAGCAGTGAGCCAAAGTCGATTAAGATTGAAAGCTTACGGTCTCGTCTAGAAGCTTCTTCACCCGTACCGCCAAATTATCCAAAGGCAAAAGCTGGGTTTCTTTCTCTGTGCGCCATTTTGCCTCTACGCTCTGGCTTTGTAAGGTGCGTGGGGACAAGGTCAAGCGCAGTGGTATTCCCAGGAGGTCAGCATCGTTGAATTTAACGCCGGGGGAGTCGTCACGGTCATCGAAAAGTACTTCAAGGCCTTCTTTTTGTAATTCTTGATAAATCTTTTCTGCCGTAGGGAGGGCTGCCGACTTGTCCAAATTTAGAGGACAAAGATAGACTTGATAGGGGGCAACGGAGAGCGGCCAGATAATACCCTTGTCGTCGTGGCTTTGTTCTACTATGGCTGCCAACAATCGCCCCAGTCCGATGCCGTAGCATCCCATAATAATAGATTGGGAAGTGCCATCATTATCTAGGAAGGATGCTCCGAATCTCTCACTGATAAAGGTGCCCAACTTAAATACATGCCCCACTTCAATGCCCCGAGCCGAGGATAACTCACCACCACACTTGGGGCAGCTATCTCCGGGCTGAGCCAGGGCGATATCAGCCATGAGATCAACCTTAAAATCCCTGGGATAATTGGCATTCCTGAAGTGATACCCCGGCTTATTAGCGCCAGCAAGGAAGCTGGAGCCTGAGGTTATGGAATCATCAGCCACGACTTTGACTCCCTTTACACCTATGGGTGAGGCAAAACCAGCCACAAGTCCAGCTTCACTTACTTCGCCTTCCGTAGCTAAGCGAAGCTCGGAGCATTTTAAAGCATTTCTTAGCTTCGTTTCATTGACTTCCAGATCGCCCTGAATGATAACGAAGATAAATTCTCCGTCGGCATAATAAAACACCGATTTAAGCGTTTGACTTGTCGGCACACCAACAAAATCAGCTACCTCCTCTATGGCTTTCGTCCCCGGCGTGGCTATCTCCTCCAAAGAGAGCGGGGCTTCAGCATTGCTCTTCTTTTTCGCAAATTGAGCCTTATCTGCATTAGCGGCATAGCCACAATTAGAGCAGCGAATAATTTCGTCTTCACCGCCTTCAGTGAGAACCATGAACTCGTGAGAATCCTTGCCCCCTATGGCGCCGCTATCAGCCTCTACCATTAATGCGGGTAAGCCAAGGCGTGAATAGATATCTCGGTAAGCCTGGCTCATCTTTTGGTAACTTTCATCGAGCCCAGCCTCGTTTGCATCAAAGCTGTAAAGGTCCTTCATGATGAACTCGCGGACTCTCAATAAGCCACCGCGGGGTCGAGGCTCATCGCGGAGCTTGGTCTGTATTTGATAGAGGAGCAGGGGGAGCTCCCGGTAGCTTTGCACGTAGCGATGGACAAGGTCGGTAATAACTTCTTCATGAGTGGGTCCCAGAGCCAGTGTATGCTCCTTGCGGTCGGTCAAGGTGAACAAGGATTTACCAAAGGAAACATACCTGCCTGATTGCTGCCATAATTCAAAAGGCTGCAACACAGGCAGCATCAATTCCTGCCCGCCAGCCTTATCCATTTCCTCTCTGATTACATTTTCTATCTTTTTGAGCACTCGCCATCCCAGGGGCAAGTAAGAGTAAATTCCGGCAGCCTCCTGGGCAATCATACCCGCTCGAAGCAGTAGCTGATGGCTTACGCTCTCAGCTTCTGCGGGCGCCTGCCGCAGTGTCTTGCCAAAAAGCTTAGAAAAACGCACTTCCCTTACCTTTACTCTAATCTTCTCCTATCGAGAGAGTCTACTTCTGCCATCAGGGCTTCCAGGAAATTTTGCTCGCTCGCTGTGCCTACCACCTCCCCCTTTCTAAATATAGCACCTTTGCCCTTGCCGCAGGCAATGCCGACATCAGCATCCTTAGCCTCACCAGGGCCATTGACTACGCAGCCCATAACTGCCACTTTCACAGATTTACTTATTTTTTCCAGACGTTTGCTTACTGACTCGGCCAGGGCAATGATATCAACTTCAGCCCGGCCGCAGGAAGGGCAGCTCAATAGAGTTGGACCCCGCTGACGAAGTCCCAAACTTTTAAGAATTTCGTAAGCCACGAATACCTCTTCACGGGGGTGAGCGCTGAGAGAAACGCGTATGGTATCACCAATCCCCTGGTAGAGAAGTATGCCAATGCCTATGGCGCTGCGTATTGCTCCCGTTCGGGGAAGCCCGGCCTCCGTGACGCCCAGATGTAATGGATAGGGCATTTTATCGGCAATCATTTGATATGCCTGAATGGTAGTGGGAACATCAAAGGCTTTGAGAGAAACTTTGATTAAATCAAAGTCTAAACTTTCCATAAGCCTTATCTGCTCCAATGCCATGTTGACCATGTGCTCAGCCGGTGGAGTGTTGGGCTGAAAATTGGCAGGTAAACTGCCGGCATTCACTCCAATACGGATAGGCACCTCTCTTTCTTTAGCAGCAGCTACCACCCTGGCAATCTGCTCTTTGTCTGCTATGTTGCCGGGATTGAGGCGGAGCCCATCAACACCGGATTGCAGCGCAGCCAAAGCTAAGCGGTAGTCAAAATGTATATCAGCAATAAGAGGTAGTGAAACACCTCTCTTTATAGTGGCTATGCTTTCAGCCGCTTCCTTATCTGGGACTGCCACTCGCACAATTTCACAGCCGCACTCCTCTAACTCCTTAATCTGATTTATAGTGGCCGGAATATCACGGGTATCGGTCTTGGTCATGGACTGCACCACGATGGGAGCATCGCCGCCAATGGTCACCTTGCCAATTCTCAAGGATTTAGAGCTTCGACGTGTCATAGTCCAAAACCCTCGCCGCTAATTAGACGCCAGACATCGCTAAAGGTTACTAGAATCACAAGTGCGATTAAAAAAGTGGTGCCGATAGTGTAGGCTAGGCGCATTGCTCGAGGGGAAAGACGTTTCCCACGCCTACACCCTTCGATGAACGCCACCAGCATACCTCCTCCATCCAAAGGGGGGATGGGGAGGAGATTGAATATACCGATGCCCAGGCTGATTATGCCGGCCATAAATAGTATGCTGCTGAATCCAGAGGTGCGCACTATCTCCACCGTTAACTGACCAGCACCTATTGGCCCCACCAGTGCCATATCGGGGGATTTTATGATTAAAGGGATAGCCTCTATTATGAGCACAGGCATATAAATGATATACCTAGCCCCTAAATAGACTGCCCTCCACACGGGAAGTCGCTCTTGTTCGGTACGAGTCCCATCTACCCATCGTAGCTCTATACCGGGCAGGGTTTCGTAGCCGACATTGGTCAAAGAGAGTAAAGTCTCTTTCCCGTCTCGGAGCAAAACCATGTTTATTTCTTCACCTTCCTCAACGGAATGCAAGACACCAGATATACTCTCATCATTGTATATAGGCTGTCCATTGATGCTGTAGATGGTATCACCGGGCCTGATGCCAGATTCGTAAGCCGGCGAGCCTTCCTCCACCTTGCTCACAATATCCCACCAAAGCCAGGCGCCGATTTTTAGCAGCTGCGATTCTGGGTCGAGTTCCGGCTTCAAGGTTCTTTCCACCACTTGCTCGTTCCTCAGCAGACGCAAAGTTATTTCTTCCCCTTCTTCGGCTGAATTTACTATATCCTGCACATCCCCTCTCCTATGAACAAGTTGCCCATTTACCTCCAGAATTATATCCCCGGACTCAATGCCTGCTTCCTCCGCAGGAGAATTCTCCACTACAGAATGCACCATGAGTCCATCGCCGGCAATGACAGAATAGGGCAGCGCAAGGAAAGCACTGAGGAAAACAAAGGCCAAAAAGAAGTTGACCAGCGGACCGGCAGCATAGATTCCTAACCTGGTCCACGGTCCTTTGCCAGCCAGGCTTCGGGGTACTGTGGGGTCATTTTCTCCGGCAGCTTTAACAAAGGCTCCTACAGGTATGGCATTAACTGAGTATATTGTCTCGCCTCGTTTAATACCAAAAAGTCGTGGGGGTATGCCTAGGCCGAACTCTTCCACCTTCACCCCGGCACGCTTAGCAGCGATGAAGTGCCCCAATTCGTGAAGATACATTGCCACGAGTAGAGCTACGATGAAAATGATAATGATTACGGCAACGCTCATCTCTTATCTCTCTATCCCAGGATTGCTTCGTCGCTCAGGCTCCGGGCAGTAACCAGGGGAA
>JAUWFX010000071.1 GCA_030606765.1 Dehalococcoidia bacterium | reverse complement strand
TTCAGTATTGCGTTTACATTTAGGGTGTAGAATGATTATAGGATTATTAGCCTTTATGGTTTTTCTGGCCTTTCTACTTGCCTTCTGGGAAATCCAAATCGAGGGTAAGGATGGTTGGGCAGCGAAGCTACCTGGCTGGCGCATAGAAAAGGGATGGCTTGTCAAGTTGGCGGGTGGACGCCCGATAACCGGCTACCACTTTTTTATGACGCTGTTCCTGATTGCCATAGTTCATCTACCGTTGTTTTTTGTTCCCTGGAGTTGGCGGTTAGAAAGCCTGCTGCTTGGCTTTTATGTAGGCATGGTTTTTCTAGAAGACTTCTTGTGGTTTGTTTTAAATCCACATTATGGGATTAAAAACTTCCGCAAAGGAAAAATCTGGTGGCACAAACCATGGTGGGGGCCAGTCCCTGCTTTATACTGGTTTTTGCTCATCATAGTCATCGTATTAATTTATTTCGGAAGAGCCACTATCTAAACAGGAATTAGGAATCGTTCATCAGATCTATCGCATCTTCCTGCTCTTTGCAGGTTTATGGTCGGGTGCTTTTACATAGGATGTAGCTCGTCCGCATGAATGGGTTTCTGGGACAGAAGCAACAACCCCGAACTTTGACGCTCTGTGTGATATGCCGAGAAAAGCATCAGGTAGGCTGGCTATTATTGAAACGCCGCCAGATTCTAGGGACATACACGGGCCAAGTATCCCCGGCCCGTGTATGTCCGTGGTCAAACCGGCATTATCTACTCAGTCTGACTTTATTGTAGCAATCGCTACAATAGACCGGCCTGCCATTGGTAGGCTCAAAAGGCACTTCGGTGTCTTTGCCGCACTCGGCGCATATGGCAGGAAACATTTGGCGTGGGAGCCCGTAGCTGTTACCACGACTTCCATACCGCTCTGTCTTCCTTGCCTGTCGGCATGAAGGACAGCGCTTGGGATCATTGGTATAGCCCTTGGATTGAAAGAACTCTTGTTCCTCAGCGGTGAAGCTGAAGTCAGTCCCACAATCGGCACACTGGATCGTTTTGTCCTGGAAACTCATTGGATGACCTCCTTTCTCAAAATTTTTAGCTGGGGTTTGGGTCATCCAATACTTGATATGAATCTAGCAGAATCCTAAGAAGTTTGTAATAACCTAAACTTAAACTATTAAATACATCATACACCAATTATTAAGGTTGTCAAGTCCCGCCGTGGCTCTACTCCAGGTCTACATCTGCCTCAAATGTTATGGATGGCAAAGTGAACAGTCTGACGAAACGTGTAGTTTAGAACTACTCAAGAATTGGGTATGGAATAGAGTTCAAGTCGGGTAAGGTGGGCGGTACTGGACGACAGACAGAACTTTATGCTATTGTTTAGGCTCAGTATAGGACCGAACCAAAATCGCATGATTTGTTTGCCTGGATTACATAGGTTATCCACAGTCAAGAGTGACCCAAGTCCATAGCATCTTGGCGCTGCTAATTTCATGAGGTAGTCTGCAGAAAAAACAGCTCGCTGGAGGATAAGGAATGAAGAAAAAGAAAAGAGAGGACCGATCGGCTTCACTGGCTGAATCCCAACCTACGATCCCAGTAGGGAGAACCCTTGCCCAAGACCTGTTCGATGGTATTGCCCCCTCGTACGACAGTTGGGCGCAAGTGCTGACTTTCTTTCAGTACCTTCGTTGGCGCGAGTTTTTAGTCTCGCGAATGGCTCTTCGGCCGGGAAACCTTGTGCTTGACGTATGTACCGGTACAGCCGGTGTCGCCCTGGAGATTGCCGACCACCATGATGGCCGAATCGTGGGGCTCGATGTTAGCCACTTGATGCTGGAAGCTGGCCTCCGCGCCGTCGAGAAGAAAAGCCTGGACGGCAGAGTCCAACTTCTCCAGGGCCGCGCTGAGCATCTACCCTTCCCGGATGAGACCTTCGATGCGGTTGTCTTCACCTACCTGTTGCGTTATGTCCAAGACCCTGATGCAACAATACGGGAGCTGTCTCGCGTGCTGAAACCAGGCGGGGAATTGCTCTCGCTTGAGTTCGGCCTCCCAGAAGCCTTTTGGGTGAGAGCTCTATGGGAAATCTACAATAGGGTCGTCATGCCAGTAATGACCATCCCCGTTTCACGAGGTTGGCATCGTGTTGGTTGTTTCTTAGGTCCGAATATCTCGGAATTTTGTAAGCGGTGTCCTGTTAATCGCATCGCCGCAATATGGCGTGAAAACGGCTTCCCTATCGTGGAAATTAAGCACCTGCTCGGAGGCGCGGCCATAGTGATGTGGGGAACGAAAGGTAGATAGAGACCGATAGCCAGCCGTAGTAATTACCTTCACAGAGAGTTCTAATCTAAAGAGGCACTAACAATATACGTGTGCAGTTTTCCAGTCGCTTTTAAGCGCTAAGTAATAAATTCAATTCCGCCTTTGATAATCTGACTCAGAAGACGCCGAAGGGCAAAGAGCTAAGACTGCTAGGTCGCCTATTAGGGTTGTTAAATCCCGTCGTGGCTTTATTCCATGTCTACATCTGCCTCAGGTCTTATGGATAGCAAAATGAATAAAATGATGAGAGATAGTGCAGGCCGGTCATGCCGGTCTGGGTTTGATTCCGGGATTATCTCAGACTAAGAGCCGACGCCCACATGGATCTATGCAAGCCAGCCTCAGATGAATCGACTGAACTATTGTTGCAATGCTGTCATACAAAGGCTGTTCTCAAGCCCGACTACGGAGCCTGCGGCAGACTGCTTCGATGCGTGTCAGTGCTTCATCAATATCGGAAGATGAGACCATGTGGTGAGTAACCGCACGGAACGGGCGCCCGTCACGTAAGCCTATCTTTACCCCTGCTCTCTCAAGACCTTCAACAAACTCGACAACGGACGACTCGGGGGAGAGATGGAACATCACGATGTTTGTAGGCACATCGTCCTGGGCCAGTGTTATTCCTTCGATGCCTGCGAGCCCTTGTGCCAGACGTCTGGCATTGGCGTGGTCTTCAGCCAAGCGGTCTACCATTGTTTCCAGTGCCAAGATGCCCGCAGCTGCGATAACCCCCGCCTGCCGCATGCCACCGCCCAGCATCTTACGAAACTTGCGGGCGCGCTCAACAAAATCCTTGCTCCCGCACAGTAGCGACCCGACCGGCGCACTCAGCCCTTTCGAAAGGCATAATGCTACAGAATCCGAATTCTGGGTCAGTGCGCATGCCGGTACGCCGAGAGCAACTGCGGCATTGAAAACGCGAGCGCCATCCAGATGTACCTTTAGCCCGCGTGTGTGGGCTAGATTACAGACTTCGTCTGTGTAGTCTGTGGTCAGGACTGTTCCACCGCACCGATTATGTGTGTTTTCAAGACAGAGGAGCGTGGTCTCTGAGTAGTGGATATCTTTGCCCCGAATTGCTCGGTCAATATCATCTGGATTGAGACGGCCGCAACTATCATTCGGCACGGTGCGCAAAGTTACACCACCGAGGGCGGCAGCACCTCCTACTTCATACCAGAGCATATGTGCCTCATCTCCCATGATGATTTCATCGCCATGATTGGTATGAGTAAGCACTGCAATAAGATTACTCTGGGTGCCGGAGGTAGTGAAGAGCGCCGCCTCCTTGCCCATTATCCCCGCCGCCATCATCTCAAGCCGGTTGACCGTGGGGTCCTCACGATAAACATCGTCACCTACTTCCGCCTCAAACATTGCCTGTCGCATCTCAGGTGTGGGATGAGTAACAGTGTCGCTACGCAAATCAATTACTTTCATCTCTCGTTACCTCGGAAACAAAACCCATAATATTATCATTAAGACCGCAAGAGAAATCAATCGAAACGGGCTAGCCTCCTTGACACCGACGATGCCAAAACCTTCGAGAAAAGCCTGACAAACAAATAGGTCCTGCTACAGCCGTGTACTTCATTTAGACCTGCCTCAAATGCAACAGATGACAAAGGGAGCAAAACGATGGAAAGCGTCGTGCTAGGAATCAAATAGCTTGGTTTACTATCTGCCGCCTCTCATGTCCCTATCAAGTCAATCGACGGATAACCACCCACTTGTTGAGCCTTCTCAAACAGGAGCTTAGCCACAGCTATGTCCTCAACGGCAATTCCAGTCGAATCGAATACAGTGATAACTCTATTATCTGTTCTCCCTCTTTTCTTGTCCACAACCAGTTCGGCGAGTGTTCCATAGACTTCACGAATACTATAGATACCTTTCTGAATAGGGACATTAATCTCCCCGCTGGTACTTGCCTGTTTCAAGTTATCCACAACGACAATTGCCTCCTTCAATATCGAGGGGTCCAGTTCTTGCTTACCTGGCGCATCAGCGCCCACCGCATTTATGTGAGTCCCGGCCGCTATCCACTCCTTCTTGATAATAGGACCACGAGAAGGGGTCAAAGTGCATACGATATCTGATGCCACTGCCTCTTGAATGGAACAATTTCTAATCAAAAGCTGTGACAAAGACTGCATTAGTCTATCCACTGCAGCTTTGGAAACATCAAACACATTTATTGAGATGGGGCTGAACATCTCGGCATGTGCCAGTATCTGCGTGTGTGCTTGAAAGCCAGCACCGATAATTCCAATTGCATGCGAATCTCGTCGCGCTAGATACCTGGAGGCGACCGCCGCTGCCGCACCAGTTCGGTAGGCTGTGATTTCAGTAGCGTCCATTATTGCTAGCGGATACCCTGTTTCCGGGTCACTGTAAATCAGGATAGCCATAATCGAAGGTAGACCAAGAGACGGATTTTGAGAGTGGACGTTTACCCATTTCATGCCGGCACACCCTGGTAAGGCGGCGGGCATCGCCCTGAAATCACCATGTTCAAGGGATAGATATGTTTTAGCCGGCATGTTTCCCTTGCCTTCGCCGCACATCCTGATAGCCTCTTCCACCACATGGATGACGTCTGACATCCTCATCAGGGTTTTGATGGTGTTTCTATCTAACAACAGTGTAGGCATAAGCTAGTAAATGCGGTGGTTATTACGGAGAATTTCCCTATTGAATTTACTCCACTTTAACAGCACGGTCAAGGCACAAATCACTTCCTACCTGTCTGTCACCTGTGATTCTGACGGGCGCTGTAAGCGCTAAGGGATAAATTGAGTTCCGCCTTTGGTAATCTGGCTCAGAAGACGCCGAAGGGCAAATAGCTGAGATTGCCGGGTAGCTTATTAAGGTTGCTAAATCCCGCCGTGGCTCTATTCAAGGTCTACATCTGCCTCAGATGCTATGGATGGCGAGGTGAACAATCCGATGTTCTGTATTGCTTCCCTCCCAAGCAATAAATTACTCAGACCTTCCCTTGATATAGCCAGTGCTTGACAGGTATTATATGAGACGTCGAACTTATCCTGTAATCGGGGCTAATGATTAAGAAGATAATGGTTATCTTAGCCAACTACGCTGATACTGAGGAGGGCTATGGCTTGTTGGGTCCGCAGATGGCAGCCACCATTATCCAGAATAATACCGGCTATGAATGTGTCGTAGTAGCAGTAGGTCACGATTTTGATAAGGAACTCATCAAGAAAAATGTAATTCAGCTCGTTGGCAGCGAAAGACCGATTATTGGCTTCAGCAGCCTCGGAGGTCGTGCTGAGCTCTGGGAGCTGGCTAAGGAGCTGAAGGCGGAAGGGGCTATAACCATTGTGGGTGGTCCTCAAGCTGACGTCGATTATATAGGGGAGATAGGTTGGGAACAACATCCTCACCGATTTCCCGGGGTAAAGGATAGCTTCAGTCTTGCTCTCCAAGGACCTGCTGAGCAGCTAATCCCCTTTATTAATTCTCAGGGTAAAGAGGTGCCTGAGAAAATCTCGGGGGCGCTTTTCACTCAGAATGGTAGATGCCGGATAAATGAGCGGGATAAGTGGAATGGAGATTTTCTGAGGAAGGTCAACTGGAGGAATCTGTATAGGCTGGGCTCATCGGGACTGGAGCCAGTGTCTGTAACCAGTGCCCAGGTGGTACAACAGATAGGGTGTCCTTACGCTGCCAGGACGGTGAGGGTCAGCATTGATTATCCAACTAACTTGAAAGACGCCTCCTTCAACAAGATGGGCCAAATACCCCTTAGCCTTCGGGGTTGTAGCTTCTGTGATGTAGCTCGGGATAAGGGGTTTGGCGGTAAGCTATCACTTGATAATGTGCTGGCACAGATAATCAACTTGCCTGAGGATGCGGAGGGGAGAAAAATCCCCTTTGAATTGATAAACGAGGCACCCTTGACCACACTGCCTGAATTGCTGTCAGCTATTAAACAGCAGGGGATTAAGATTTCTAAGATAGATCTGGTCAGCCGAGCCGATTGGTTGATAATGGGCGAAGAGAAACTTCGGGTTGCTTTAAAGTTGGCTAAGGCCATGAAAGCGCATGTCCTCCTGTCAGCGGTAGGCTTTGAATCCTTCGCTAACTCTATCTTGAGGAATTTGAATAAAGGTTATACGGTCGATACAAACCTTTCTGCCATTAAGCTGATGAGGCAGCTAAAGGAAGAGTTCCCAGACAACTGGTTCTATACAACTGGCGACGGGGCAAGTCATGGCTTCATACACCCTACCCCCTGGGATTCTACGGAGACCGAGCGCGAGATGAGTAGCATCATATTCGCTTACGGCCTAAATCGGGATATTCTTCCCAAGCTTAGCACTCCGCTAATTATCCATCATGCCTGCGGGTTAGCCGATTGGGTAAGAGAACTAGAGATGACGGAAGGGGTCACACTGAAGAGAAGGGCATCCATTATCGAGTGGTGGTAGGTGATAGATACCAAATAGGCTACTGAGCTTCTAATGCGTTGCACAATCTGGCTTACTGTGCAATAGTACGAAATTACGTCGCCTTAAATAAATATGCACCGAGTTAGTTATCGCCCTCCGTTGTTAGTTTTGTAATTTACCTCATTGGTATTATCTGAAGCTTATGCAACAACAGTCTTGACATGACTTCGTCGGGCGTCTACACTATTAAAACCACCTGATGAGGTCTGAAAGTAATGATATGCCCTGTTTGTAAATACGATATGCTGGTCGTTGAGTATCATAATATTGAGCTCGATTATTGTAATAGTTGTAAGGGGGTGTGGTTTGACTCTGGAGAGCTTGAGCTTTTGCTTGAGTCGCATAGTCTTGAAGAGACAAAGGTGTTCCTTGATGGCATCCTCAACTCCCAGGAAGCCGTTTCATCAGAAAAGAAACGGAATTGCCCCGTCTGTGGCCATAAGATGAAAAAAACAGCGATAGGCGAACAGCCTGAAATCCTCATCGACATATGCCGTGATGAACATGGATTGTGGCTTGACGGGGGTGAGGTTACTCAACTGATAAGACATCTGGCTGGAAAACATCCGCCAAAACATGATTCCAAGGAACAGGTTATCAGTTTCTTAGAAGAAGTTTTTGAAGCCCCACAGTAAGGCGGCGATGGCGATTAAGTAACACCCAGAGAACATTAGCTAAGGAGGTTTAATATGGTAGCAGTTTATATCATTATCGGTGTTGTTGTGGTTCTTCTTTTCCTATTCCTAATTATCTACAACGGCCTGGTCAGGCGGCGTAATCAAGTAAAGAACTCCTGGGCGCAGATTGACGTTCAGCTAAAACGACGCCATGACCTCATTCCCAACCTGGTGGAAACTGCCAAGGGCTATATGAAACACGAGCGAGAAACCCTGGAATCAGTAACCAACGCCCGTAATCTTGCCCAGCAGGTGTCATCTGCTGGAGCCGGTGAGCGAGCCAAGGCCGAAGGTGAGCTGAGTTCGGTCCTATCCCGTTTACTGGCTGTAGTGGAAAACTACCCCGACCTTAAAGCCAATCAGAACTTTCTGGCACTTCAGGAGGAACTTGCCTCAACCGAGAACAAGATAAGTTTTTCTCGCCAGTATTACAATGATTCAGTCCTAAGATATAACAACCAGACGCAGATGTTTCCGTCTAACATTGTAGCCAGCATGACCGGGTTTAAGGCTAGTGAATTCTTCGAGGTTACTCTAGCCGCCGAAAGAAAAGCGCCCAAGGTTAGTTTCACTCAGTAAGAAGACACTTCAGCTGTGTGGGAACAAATTAGGTCTAATCAAATAAGGTCGGTAGTGCTGACAATAGGCATGGGAGCATTACTGCTACTGATTGGCTATTTCCTGGGCTTGTACTTCGGTAGTGCTATTGTGGGCTTGGTCATCGCCATATTAGTATGGTCAGTCTTGAGTTTAGTTGGCTATTTCCAGGGTGATAGTCTCCTGCTTACCATGTCGAGGGCGAAGAAAATTAAGCGTGATGACCACCCCCGTCTGTACAATGTGGTTGAGGAAATGAAGATTGCCTCCGGTCTGGAGAAAATGCCCAACATATACATCATTGATGACCCGGCACTAAATGCCTTCGCCACTGGTCGTGACCCCAATCGGGCATCCGTAGCTATTACCTCGGGACTGCTACAAAAACTAAACCGCGATGAATTGCAGGGGGTCATCGCCCACGAGATATCCCACGTCAAGAACCGGGATGTGCTGCTCATGGCGATGTGTAGTATCCTGCTCGGCACTATCGTGCTCCTAGCCTGGTATGGGTCACGTTTCCTAATTTTTGGCAGCATGACCGGGTCAAGAAGAAGTTCCTCATCAGGAGGGGGTGGGCAGGCTCA
>JAUWFX010000079.1 GCA_030606765.1 Dehalococcoidia bacterium | reverse complement strand
ATCTTTGTTTCAGGCTTTCGAAGAACTTTTGCCACTGTCGCATTGTAGAATATGGCACCAGGGGTTGGGATTGATTCAGGCTTCCTCAGTACATCCTTGATGAATCCTGTTAGAGACATGCTCATTCCTCGAGCAAGATGTCGCTGGAATCAGGCCGCAGTGGGAGGTCCACTTCGCCCATCTTAACATATCCTTCGTCCTTAGCAGGACAGATGACTGCGAAATCACAACCTCCACGAGCCGAACTAAACCGAGGATGATTATAATCCGCCTCAAGAAAGGGGACAAGCTGGCTCGGTCAAGGCTGGCTATCAAGTTGATCGTAAGTTGGCAGCGTTATACATGAAGTAGCGGGCAAATATCAGCACAGAGGACTCTTGATAGACGTGTTAGTGGTTCGGGCCAAGGAGCACGGTTGTAGCCCCTTGGCCCGAAGTAATCGCTTGCAGATGTGATATTCTTCTAATCCAGAGTTTTTATCACATCGTCCCTAGTCAGCCCTTCAGGGCGACCTTGGCATCCCTGACTGTAGTCAGCGACTCCATCCGGAAAGATCTCGTTCAGCCGCTCTATCTGTGCCTCGGTGAGGACAATAGGATCATAGAAGCCTCTTGCTATCGCCTCTTCCACCGATATGAGATAGGTCTTGAATATATCTCCCTTAAAGTCCCCGCCAGCCACCATACGAGGTGAAGAGAACGGTGGGAAAGCCGTGGTCCCGGGACCAGGTGGATCGTCATCCAGAATGCCGTCCCACACATCAGGTCCACTAGCCTCGCTTCCATCAGCAAAAATAGCCATATCTGTAGCAGACTCCGGCTTATTGCCGACGACACCCAGTTCAGGATTGGCCTGTATGTTAGTTATCCACTCATCGAGAAGCTCGAAGGCCTCCCCTACCACGTCCCTCGGAGGAGCAAAACGATGGGTAACCCAGATAAGCTGGTTGTCGGCGTGGCCTTGGGCATCGATTATCCGTTGCCGAGCGGAAAAAGACTGCCGTGCATTGTGCATATCTAACCAAGGATCCATGTAGACACGCATATCGATGATGGGGACGTCGTCGAGTTCGCCGAGAAAGATAATGCCTGACTCAAATGCCGCCTCTATCGCACCGATATCGGCTTCCGTTCTTGGGGCAACCCCATATGCATTCAGAGCTCTATTAGCATTACGAATACTCCAAGGATCGAAATTAAACGGGTCAAGTGGCCCGAAGAAAGGATAGCCTTCCTGCACCATGTCAATGGGTGCTTTCCAGCCGCCGATTCTTGCGTTGATATCCAAGAACTGCTCTACGGTAATGTGGCCATCTTTAAGTGCCTGTAAGCCGTACTGCACACCCACGTTGTCCCAGGTCGTTCGTGCATAGCCATCTTCGTCCACACCAAAGATATTTACTAAATCTTCAAAGTGGGTCCATTTGGTATTCTCCACCAGTTCTGGAGGATGTATAAGATCAACACCCGCGACCGTGTGCCATAACGGGTTCAGGCACATCGGCGTCAGTCCAAGCCACCCATTGACCATCTCGGTGCTTCCCAGGATTCCGGTTAATGGATAATAGATAGGGTGAGGCACCGTATCGGATGAGCTCGCCCCCTCGATCCATGTCCTGGGTAATACGGAGCCCGTCCAAGGAGGAGGAAAAATAAATGGCCACCCTGAAAGGTCGAAGCCACCGAATGTATAATCCCCCTGCCCCGGAGCAACAACGTCGAAATAATGCTCCAAGAGCATGCCATCTCCAACTGGGATCGTTTGTGTATGCATATCTGGGTAACATGCTTGCGGGATGATCCCATCTAGTAGACCGGGATGATTCTGAGCATAGACATATTGCTGAATGCCCCCTCCTGAGCCTCCTACACTGATGGTGTACTCTGGTTCTCCATATCTACTAACAAAATGGTCTTTGACCATCACAGCCGTTTCCCCGCCCAGCACAAGATTATAATGGACACCGGTCCTGGTCCCTGTTGAGTACGCCACAGCATATCCCATTGAAAGTGCATAGTTGTCCAGAGCAGACCCGACGCCCAATGTTCCCTGAGAGTGTCCTATGCCCACACCGCCGCTAAACTTGTAAAGCAATCTGCCATTCCACGCCGACGTATTCCAAATATCCCAGGGAGATTCTAGGTCATCAGAAGGTGCCAGCATAGCGAGAGCGTAGATAAACCGGTTGATAGTTCCTCTCTCCAGACGGACAATATAGTCGACAGTGAGACCTTCAGTAGTTGTAGTCTGGGCCAAATCTTCCGGACGGTCTGCAGGATCATCCAGAGGTAAGAATCCTCCAGCCGTTGATCGATAGAAATAGTCCACCCTAGTGGGTATACTGCCATCTTGAGAATATCCCATCATCACTGCTGTTTTCGTTCCAGTCTCATCTACTTCGTAAATGGGTATACCCGTTTCGTGATTATCAACAAGTGGTTGTCCTAGACCGGATTGCTCAGTCCTAGGAACAAATGGATATTGGTGGGGGCCTGACCAGATCGGACCGGTCGGGCCTGTTTCATAGTCAATCTGAATGGTGAGATAACCTCCCGGTTTGCCACTGACCACCACTACAATCTCATTATCCTGCTTCAGCTTCACCGGTATCTCAATCGTATCAAACTTATGCTTGAAGTCCTTGGATCCCAAGACTTCGTTTCCGTTGAGCTGTACGGTAGCGTCCGTAACTTGGGTGCTTTTAGGTCCCCCATCACCGTTGATCACGATAAGCTTGCCCATGGTGACAGTGCCGTCGTAGTCACCTCTTACGGAGAACTCGTCGACATACACATTGTCTACCCCTTTAGTTCGCAAATACGTCTCCGGCCCAAAAACAGTCTTCTCAATCTCAGAAGTTGCACTAGTAGACTCTGCTACTACTACTCCTCCTCCGACGAGTGCTATGGTCAAAAGTACAGCTATAATCAAAGTCAGTAACTTGTTCATAATGGATTAACCTCCTTCCCGACTTACGTTAGATAGGCTTTCGAACCAGAAGCAACTGGCCGATTATCAGTTGCCTCCAGCAAGTCAATACCCTCAATTTTACCACCCCCTTTCTGCTTTCGGTCTCAGCAATATCGCTCAATGTTAAGATAACTGCGATTACCTGGCTTGTGGCACCCTGGCGGTCCAGAAAGCCGGAAAGACTGATTCTTGACAAGTTCTGGGTTTTGAATGGAAAGGCTGATTGTGCTGTGGCAACAAAGAGGAGCCGAAGCTACATCTACATCTTTGAATCTGCCCAACTGAGAGTTGTGGGAACGACTGAAGCCCTCTGACACACATCTAGCCACCGACCTCATCTTAAACGTTTAATTTAATATTTTATCACTATTTATAAGATTCTGTCAATGAATCCCTCCACCATAGAAGCGACCAAGAACACCCAGGAACATCTTCTTAAAGAGCCGCAGGCCGGTAGTTCACGACGTCTGCTCAACCCTTGGCACAGAAGTACGCTGAGTCCGCAAGTAGAGCCGCCACACACCCTATCGATACCCATAAGGGCTGGGGGGATTTCCAAGGTTGGGATATCCAGCACTTATATTCAAGGCATCACACTTAATAGACTAATGTTCAATCTCACCCTTCGGTATCCCCTGGTTTCTCGCTTCACCCCCTCGTTGCCCATATAGTTAGTGCCACTGAAACTTACCCCAGCAATCCTGCTATATCCATATCCTTGGCTGGAGACAGCTATTACTCTCCGTGTTATCGCGAGGCTGAACAAGTCAGCCGAAAAAATCTCGGTGGGGGGCAATGAGAGTGGTAAGCTCCGCCCGCAATGATGTCTCCTTTTGTCGTTGCGATTCTTGACTTATCGGGATGAAGCAGCCTTAAATAACTTTCCGGGATTGCTTCAGGCTTCCTCAGTAAATCCTTGATGAATCTTGTTAGAGACATGAGCATTCCTCGAGCAAGATGTCGCTGAAATCACGCTACAGTGAGAGGTCCACTTCGTTCATCTTAACACACTCTTTGGCACTCTAGGTACATAATCCTAATGTGTAGTAGGCCTAATTGACATTGTGTCCCTGGAATCCGGTGCATGAAGACCATACGTGGTTTGGGCTATATTTATGGGAGGCTAGGAAAGTACAAGGAGGGTAAAGGTTTATGAAGGGTAAGCTATGGTATAATCTAGCTAAAGGTCACATGGAAAAGAGGGAGCGACTAGCTCCCTCTTATTAGTAAATGACATTGACTTATTCGATACCTGCGGCGTAACATAATATCCAGAAAGAAAACAAGAGACCGCTGCTTCTACGGGATTATATGGGGTAGATATAATGTCATACGAAATTTCACTTTCCGGCATACTTGGTAATAAGGACCCAAAATTAAGTGGGAGGCTGCCACAGATACGTAACACTGCGGAACCTCTGATGAGTTATACACATGGGAAATTTCCCTATTACACACCCCACGATTTCTTGCATAGTATAGGTGTTGAAGAAAATTTAAACTGGATCGTTCCTGATCAAGTTAAAGAGAAGATGAATCCTTACGAAATATTCTTTCTTATTGTCGCAGCATGGCTCCATGATTGGGGAATGATAGCCGAAGAAGGGGAATCTCAGGAAAAGGTTAGGGAAGAACATCACATCAGAACGGAAACTTATTTAGAAAAATTGTATGAAAAAGTTCATCTATCAGAACATGAGGCAAGGATTATTGGCAAAATATGTAAAGGACATAGGAAAGTTGACTTAAACGAACCAGAATATGAAGATTTGAACTTCGGCCAAGGTATTAAGGTAAGGGTCAAATTCCTTGCTGCTTTACTTCGAATCGCAGACGAATGTGATATTTCCCACAATCGAACACCTGAAGTAGTCTATTATAGTATTAATCCTCATGACAAGGCAGAGGTAGAATTTAGAAAGCACTTGAGTATTACAGGTGTTGGACAACGGGATGAAAAACACAAGATATACATTTCGGCCATAGCAAAAGATCCGAAAGGAGCTCGTGCTCTCAGAGAGGTTGAACATAAGATACAGTATGAACTGAATGCTGTAAAAAGCATACTTGCTGAAAACGAAGTAACACTTGATGTCGTGGAACTCCAGCTCGAGACAAAGGGGTTTATAGATCAACCAATCGGATTTGAAATAAATCGCCAAAAAATAGTTACGCTGTTGATCGGCGACCATCTATACAAAAATCAAGATGTAGCTATTCGAGAACTTGTGCAAAACTCTATTGATAGTTGCAAACTAAGAGAAACCCGAGAAGAAGGATTTATAGGAAAAATTCTCTTGAAAAGAATACGTACAGATGAATTGATAGTTGAAGACAATGGGCTGGGAATGGATTATTCCGAAGCAAAATCTTTTCTTTCTAGTATTGGCGATTCATTTTATGACCCTGAAGTCCTCAAGGAAAAGTGGGGTGAAAGCAGCTATTCTCCAATATCAAAATTCGGGATAGGTATACTATCATCATTCTTAATATCCGATGGTGTAAAAATCGAAACTCTCAAAAAAGGACATGAAGCATGTAAATTCTCTATTGGCTCAGTGAGTGAGGAATGGAAATACGAAAAAGGTTCTAGAAATGAGCCTGGGACGACAATAATATTAGAATTAAATAGAGATGGAAGAGCAATAAAACTGGAGGAATCTCTTAAAAGATATTTGATTTGCCCGGAAATCCAAATTGAATACACAGACTTAGATAGTATAACCAAAACATTCGAGTCTGCGTGGGATGCTGATATAGTATTTGAGAGGTTTGGAAGACACAAAGAGGAGGAAGAACACGGAAAACCTGTAGAGATATTGAATCTGAAAACGCAGGACTATGATTTGATCGTAATTGCGAGTCGATATGGTTTGTACAGCAGCGCCGTACTCTTCAATCATGGAATTTATGTGGGTAATTCACACGTGTCGGGGCTTGAATTTGATTGCGAGCTACTTATAAATCTGAAGAGAAGTCTTGTGGACATCCACATATCGCGCGAAAGCGTAAAGGAAAATGCTAAATGGTCGAATTTCATATATTCGATCACTAATAACATTTTTAGCTCACTATATAAACAATTTAGGAACAAGAGTCCAGAAAGAATCATATCAGTTGTATCGAGAATGCTAGAACGACGGATACGCTTTGAAGTTGATTCGGAGAATGAATTGCTGGAGAATAATCCATTTATTAAAAGTTTCGTTGAACATGCACCCTTATTAGTCGTTCATAATGGGGATCAGAGCATAGTCGAGTTCGGACAGGTACTAAATAATAAGGAAATAAAGATATACAATTCTTGTTCTAAGTTGCTGATGGATGAAATAGATTTGATAACTAAGCTCTCAAGCGATACTGATTTGGTCATCAATCCTTATGACCTCCCAACTATTGTGGGGAAGAGTAAACCAAAAAGGGAAGAAACACTGCTGCAATTTATACTCAACGAAAGGGGGATAAAGTGCACGAAACTTAATTTTCGTTTTATGCTGTTGGGGAATGCCGTCGAAGTCGATGTCAATTATCCTGAATTGATACCGGATAATGTACGACTTGCGACCTTCGGATCTAATATGCAGCCCTTAGTTGTTGTTCGTGAACCACCCGTAGTTAAAAAACATGTAGCGGCATTAGGCACAGCTTACTGGGGTAATATTTTGTTGTGGAAACAGTTGCTAGACAAAGGACGGGCTGCCAGTTATCTCAATGCAATAAAAGAAAGCTACGATGACCGTTTGGAGAGAATATCGATAATAAAAGAGCATACTGTTTATATTGATTTGTCAGATGCATTTATCAATTCAATATTCGAAGAAAGGAAAAAGGGAGAATTTGATAATAATATATCAGAGAATGTTCGCAGGTACTTGAATTATTTATCCTATCTACCTTTGGTTGTACACGATATAGCGAGTTGCCTGATATTTTTGGAGGCTATAGATAAACTCGAGGCGGAAATTGCAGTTAGTCTTAGGATTGAACGTCCTCTTCCCTTGTTTCAGCGTATGAAACCAAGTAGTAATTTATTCCTTGAGTATTTTAGGAAATTTGGTCTCGATTATGCAGAAGGATAATTTGGCAAATAATATATGCAGAAGATAAGTGTGGAAATCGAATTTTGACTGATTACCACTTATGAGGGTAGTATATCGGGAAGAAAGGAGGCAAGCGGTCGCTGCCTTTTTTACCGGCTACATGGGGTACTAGGTAGCAAGTCCCGCCGCTTTCAGAATATCTGGAACCACCTCTTCCCGGCCTATAGCCATGACATGAACTCCATGGCATATGGATTCCTTTTCCAGAGTAGCAATCATCCGACCCGCGATTTCTATACCCTTATTGATTGCCTCACCTTTGGGGGCAGCCGCTAACTCATCGATCAAGTTCTGGGGCACAAAGACGCCCGGGACATTTTCGTTCATATACTTCGCCATCCTGGCTGACACGAGTAGAATGATGCCGGCTAGTATCTTGACCGGGAATCGGCGGGCATATTCCATAAACTTAGCAAATTTGTCCAGGTCATAGATGGCTTGAGTCTGAAAGAATTCGGCACCGGCTTCAATCTTCTTTTCAAACTTGATTAACTGAGGCTCAATCGGGTTTGCTTCAGGTGTGACTATGGCTCCGGCACAGAACTCCACAGCCCCGTCGAGTTCATTCCCTCCCAGGTCTTTGCCCGCTTCCATCTGCCGAATTGTCTTCAGCAACTGTGTTGAATCCAGGTCGAAAACGCCCTTGGCTTCCTTATGGTCGCCAACTACAACAGAATCTCCGGTTAGGCAGAGGACATTTCTTATGCCCCTGGTGTATGCGAAGAGAAGCTCGGCCTGAAGGGAAAGGCGATTACGGTCGCGGCAAGTCACCTGCAATATAGGCTCGCCACCTTTCTCCTTGATGGCCAGACAGCCACCAATGGAGGGAAAGCGCATTACGGAACTCTGGTGGTCGGTGACATTCAGCGCGTCTACTCTATCCTTGAGAAGGTCAATATGGTGGAGCATCTTCTCAATGTTCGTCCCCTTTGGTGGACCGATTTCGCTGGTTATCACGAATCTATCAGATTTGAGAATTTCCCTAAAACTCGGTGCCATAGCTCCTCCTTCATGTAAT
>JAUWFX010000117.1 GCA_030606765.1 Dehalococcoidia bacterium | reverse complement strand
CCGCAGCGCTCTGATCTTACACATATTCGCCCGAAAAGCTCAAACCCACGAAGGAAAACTCCAGGTTGAATTGGCCCAGCACCAATATCTTCTGCCCCGGCTTGTCGGGCAGTGGCGCCATTTAGAGCGACTTGGCGGTGGCATCGGCACCAGAGGTCCCGGTGAGGCACAATTGGAAACCGATCGCCGCCTTATTTATAAGCGTATCAATCTCCTTCAGCATAAAATAGAAGGTGTCAGGAAGCATCGAGCACTTTACAGGAGGCGCCGTAAGGAGACCGGCACGCCCATCGTAGCTCTTGTGGGTTATACTAATGCCGGTAAGAGCACTCTGTTTAACACCTTAAGCAAAGCCAGTGTGGATGTGGAAGATAGGCTCTTCTCTACTTTGGATCCCGTGACTCGGCGGTTGGCTCTGCCTACTGGGCAAAAATTTCTGATCACCGATACAGTTGGCTTTATTCACAAGCTTCCGCCTTCAATAATTGCCGCCTTTCGAGCCACTTTGGAGGAACTGGATGAGGCTGATTTACTTCTCCACATAGTTGACATAACACACAAGAACGCTGCCAATCAGTGCTTCACAGTAGAAAAGATACTCGGCGAGCTAAAGCTGGAAAATAAACCGCAAATCACCGTGTTCAATAAGCTAGACTTGGCTCTAAGCAGCGAGGCAGAGCTGAAAGCATTAACTACTATTCCTTACTTCGAGGAAGAAATCTTGTTGCCGAACGATGGCATTGTTCTCATCTCTGCCGCCAAAGGATGGGGTATGGACGAGCTTCTAAATAAGATAGCCAGTTATTTAGGAGGTGAATTAAAAAACGTCACTGGAGTTAGTCTCCTATCAGAAAGGAGAAAATGAAAATTACAATTGTTTATGACAATGAAGTAAGAAAGGTGGGGCTAAGGCAGGGTTGGGGATTTTCTGCCCTTATTGAAGATGCAGAAGTATCACCGCTCTTGTTTGATACAGGCGCCGATAGCCCTACACTACTACATAATATGAAGGAGCTTAATATCGACCCAAAGGACATAGGTATAATCGTAATCTCTCATGCCCATGGCGACCATACCGGAGGACTTTCTGAAATCCTTAGAATAAATAAGGTTGCCGAACTTTACCTCCCAAGCTCCTTTAGGAGAGCATTTCCAGGGAGGAAGGTAACCACGGTCAAAAATTCCGTTCAAATTCGTGAAAACATCTTCTCGACTGGTGAACTCGAAGGAGTAGAGCAATCCCTAGCCATCAAAACTGATAAGGGCATATTTGTGCTTACAGGTTGTGCTCACCCTAGGATGAGAAGCATTCTCGCCGCTGCTGCAAAGTTTGGGGAACTCTATGGAATTGCCGGTGGGTTCCATGGATTTCATAATTTTGAAGCTTTCCGTGGCTTATCGTTGATTTGCCCTTGCCATTGCACCATGTACAAACAAGAGATAAGAGATTTATTTAAAGATAAAACTTTAGAGTGTGGGGCAGGGTTGGTAATCGAATTATAAAGAACAAACCCTTTCGCCAAATATCTTAGTGCCTATTCTGATTATATTAGCGCCTTCCTCCAAGGCAACTTTATAAGAATTAGTCATGCCCATAGAAAGATATCTCATCTCTACTTTGGGCAACTTCAGCCCTTTAATTACTTCAAATATTCTTCTTGTCTCCACAAAATAAGGCCTGGAGTCTTCAGGGTTTCCAAAACGAGGCCCCATAGTCATAAGACCCATCACTTTGATATTCCTAAGACCGGATATCTCTCTTATTAATTGTTCCACATCCTCTGGCAGCACTCCCGATTTCTGGGGTTCTCTGCCACTGTTTACCTCAATCAATATCGGCATCATTTTGCCAATTTGAGCACACTTTCTATCAATTTCCCTGGCTATTTCTAAAGAATCGACACTTTCTATCATGTCGAACATTTCCAGCACCTTTCTCCTGACATTATGCTTTTGAAAGGTCCCAATAAAATGCCATTGCGCTCTCTTTCCCACCAGCTCATATGCTTCCTTTGCTTCCTTGACATAATTTTCTCCAATGACTTCTATTCCCGCCTGAACAGCTTCCAGAACTTCCTCAGGTGTTCTTGTTTTTGCTGCCGCCACCACCTCGACTCCGTCAGGGAGTTCAGCTAATAATCGGGTAATGCTTTGTTTAGTTAACTCGCTTGCCACATCATGATTGTAATCCATTGAGCTTGCAGCTTCAAGGATAAGGAATGCTGCAGGTATGAAAGACGTTCTTACCTCTAACCAAAGTTGGGATGCCCGAGAGAAGTTATGGGCCAATTGATTATTGAAAGGACAAAAAGCGAAAGGCCCGGAAGGCCAAATGGTTATTAAGCAGTCTCGGGTAAATAGGGGTTGACAAAAAGAGTGTCTGTAGGCATAATTTGACTGAGTATAATATTCCTTACACTCAGTTGTAACCTGTAAGGAGGTAAGGTCGATGTTGCCGCATGTCGATGATTTTTTACTAAATTTACAAGCCAATAAATATTCTTCTGAAACAACTTACAACTATGAGCGGGATTTAAATGTTTTCAGCAATTTCCTGGATGAAAGCAACATTGAGTTTGATAAGATTGATAAGCGCGCTATCACCTACTACAAAGCATATTTAGGTTCGCGTGATCGCAAAACAGCGAATCTGGGAAAGCAAGGCGAAAAACAGCTTGATTCCCGCTCTATAAACCGCATGCTGTCAGCGCTGAGAGCTTACCTGCGTTACTTAATTGACGTTGATTACCCTTGTCCTTTGCCGCCTGAAGCGGTGAAATTAACCAAGGCTGGGAAAAAACATCCCCAAGTAGCTGAGCTCGGGGATTTAATTAGACTGATTGAAGCGCCAAGTTCCTTAGAGTCAAATATCAAAACGGCTTTAAGGAACCGCGCCATGCTGGAAGTGCTATTTGCCACTGGCATGCGCATCTCTGAGCTATGCAATCTAAACCGTAGCCAAATCGACGATACCGGGCGGATTTTTATTACCGGTAAAGGCAGAAAGCAACGCTTCGTTTACTTAACTCCACGGGCTAAACAACACCTGGATGCATATTTAGTGACTCGCCAGGATGATTGTACTGCCCTTTTTATCCCGTATGCCGGCAGAAATGTAGCTAAATCAAGGAAAAGGATTTCCACCAATTATCTTCAGGATAGAATTAAGAGATACCGGGAGAAATTAAAGATCAACGTCCCAACTTCAGCACATTCCCTGAGGCATGGTTTCGCTACTTATCTGGCTGAAAAAGGTGCTAATCCGGCAGCTCTTCAAATTCTTCTCGGTCATGAATCCTTGGATACCACCACCCGCTATGTCCATGCCTCCGATAAGTATGCTGAAGAGACTCACCGCAAATACCATCCTCTGGCTAAGACAGATTAGAATCAGGCAATTAGAACATTATGTCAACTGACATTAGGGGAGGGCTGCCCGCGAAAAATTAAATGCCAAATTTTTAAACTTCTTACAGCAGAATTTGATAAATACCATGTAACTAAGACTCTGTGGTGTCTTTACAGCCACAGTCCCGTTCCTAATAACCTCAGTCAAAAAGCTCATCCACCATTCTGCCCACGTATCTGGCAATGGCAGGAGAGGCAGTTAGACCCGGGGATTCTATTCCGATTAGATTTATTAAGCTCGAGAGGCTTTTTTTCTCTTCACGGGCAATGACGAAATCGCGGAAGGCTTCGTCTGGCCCTTGAAGCTTAGGCCTTATGCCAGCAGATTCGGGGTCTAAATCTTCAAGTTCAACAAGGGGGAGGAATCTCTTGGCTGAATTGTAGAAAGCTTGCTTCTGTGTCTCATCAACCGCATAATCTATCGCTTCAACATAGCGAGCACTGGGGCCAAGTAGCACCCTACCATCGAGCCCCTGCCTCAAATGAATTCCATGTCCAGCTTGCTCTGGGACAGGGTAGATGAGCCTGACTACAAGATTTCTATATTTTGAACTTAGACTGAAGTATTCGCCTTTGCAATAATGAAGCTTGTAACCTGCTTTAGCTATATCTATCCCAGCTAGCTGGGCTATCTTGTCAGAGTTTAAGCCAGCGCAGTTCACGACAACATGGGCAACAAAAGCAGAAATCCCATCTCGGTCCTTTATTTGAACTTTGTACTTTGCCCCTGCCCTTTCTATTCCTATCACCTCAGTGTCGAAGACAAACCTGGCTCCCTTTTCCCTCGCTTGGCTGTAAAGAAACTTCAGCAAAGTGTAGGAATCCAAAATTCCGCTGGATGGGGATAATAGTCCAGCTCTAGCTTCGATGTTTGGCTCGAGTTTCTTCAATTCCGTCCGGGAAAGGAGCACTAAATCATCGACGCCATTTTTTCTTCCTTGCTTGTAAAGTTCTTCGAGCCAGCTAATCTCATTTTCGTCTGCTGCCACGATAATCTTGCCAGTTTTCTTATAGGTGATATTATGCTTGTCACAAAGCTTGTAAAGCAGGCTTTTGCCTTCTACACAAAGCTTAGCCTTAAGAGAGTCCTCAGGATAGTAAATACCGGCGTGAATTACTTCACTATTCCTGCTACTAGTCTCGAGCCCAAAGGTGCGGTTCTTTTCAAAGACGAAAACTCCTTTTTTTTCTTGTGCGATTTCACGAGCCGTAGCCAGGCCAATCACCCCAGCGCCAATGATTGCTACATCGATTTCAACAAGCATTTATCCTTTTGGCTCCTATTCGTGACATCAGCCAGGGCTATTTACACTCATTTTATAGAGGTTGATTAATTACTCGAGCTTCCAGCCGAGTCTTGAGTATAAGACCGTACCGACAAGGAGAAGTGCAAAAGAAAGAGCTATAGTGAGAGTTATCTGGCCGGAAGTTAAAGGATTATACGCAACCATATCTGGTCCGGCCAGCAAGTGTACGATTGATGCCTGTGCTGACGAAATGGGATAGACTCGAGAAAATACCTGAAGTGGCACCGGCAGAACCTCGTATGGAGCAAATAGGCCCGATATGAAAGATGTTATTACTGCAATGCCAACCCCTGTCATAATCGCGCCTTGGAGATGCTTTATCAATGTGCCGATAATGAGCCCCACTCCGGCAGAGGCGCAAATTACCAGAAAGACGAAGCCAACAGCCTGTGGTATCTCGACTCCAGCTCCTGTGAAACGTGCACCGACCGCGATACCAATTACTATAACCAGGGCTGCTGCCAGCAAAGAAAGGGTAACCACGGCAGAAATTCTGCCAATGAAATCCTTGTAAGGTTTTATGGGCATTGATATGAGTTTGGCAAGTAGCCCATTTGCCCTATCTCCAGCAATACTAGCGGGAAGGTTGGTCATGCCGGCCATCATCAGAGCGAAAACCATCATTGAAATGGCGATAGAACCCTTGATATAGGGAATCACTTCTTGAGGGGCGCTGCCTGTAAATATGAAGCTTCCCATGATTACCCAGATTATCGGCCAGGCTATGGTCCAAAACAGTGCCGACTTCTCCCTGATCAGCTCCTTGACTGCCTTGTTATAGGCTGCAGCTATCTGCCTCAATTACCCGGTTGCCTCCTGTAAGTGCCTTTCGGTCAGTCTGAAGAAGACATCTTCCAGGGTGGGCCTCGCCATTTCGATACGCATCACCTTATATCCGGCTTGATCAAGGCTTCTTACCACATCTGCCAGTACTCTGTCCCCGTTTCGCGAGTAGATTTTGTAGCCAGCCTCTGATTCCGCCACCCTTCCGTCGATGCTAAAACCCTTCAATACTGAGAGCACGCTATCGGTCTTCACAGCCGTCTCCACGGTAATCACATCCTCGACAGTATGTTTCCTCTTGAGTTCATCAGGAGTGCCTTCGGCTATCATTCTACCATTGTCTATGAGACCCACTCTTGAGGC
>JAUWFX010000076.1 GCA_030606765.1 Dehalococcoidia bacterium | reverse complement strand
GCCAGAAAGCAGGATATGATACCTGTGCCACCTGTGCATGCTTGATGGTCGTTTCTCCTTTGGCTATCAAACCGGCTACTGCCAGGCTCATCGCCAATCGGTGGTCGAAATGGCTGTCAACCTCCGTGCCCGACAAAGGTCTACCACCATAGATGACCATACCATCCGGCAGAGGTTCAATTTTAGCACCCAGGCGGGAAAGCTCACTTGCCACAGTGGCAATCCTGTCTGATTCTTTCACCCTCAGCTCCCCGGCATCCCTGATCACAGTTTTCCCTTTAGCAACACAGCCAGCTACGGCTAACACGGGAATCTCGTCAATGAGGCGAGGGATAATATCGCCACCGACCTCTATCCCCTTTAACTCGCTAGATTCTACCACAATATCGGCTAAAGATTCACCAGCTTCCAGACGCTCATTATTTATTTTTAACCTGGCTCCCATAGCCAAGAGAATATCAACGATTCCCGTTCGTGTCGGGTTAATTCCACAATCCCTTATCACTATCCTGGCGTTATGGTGAATAGCTCCGGCAACCAAAAAGTAGGCTGCTGAGCTGATGTCGCCCGGGACACGAAGGTTGACGGGAACTAAAGGACTGCTCAAAGGCAGCAAGGAAATCGAATTTCCCTGGCTTTCCAAACTGGCTCCCATCCGTTCTAGCATCCTTTCCGTATGGTCCCGGGAAGGGATTGTCTGATGTAAGACGGTATTGCCGCGGGCAAAAAGACCGGCTAGTAGAATGGCCGATTTAATTTGAGCACTGGGAACAGGCAAGGTAAAATCTATACCCCGCAACTTTTTCCCCCTGATGACCAGAGGAGCAAAGGAATCTCGCTCCCTTCCCCAGATCTCAGCGCCCATCAACCTCAGTGGTTCGATCAACCTGCCCATGGGGCGATTACGAAGAGAGACGTCCCCGGTAATAACAGACAGAAAAGGCTGGCTGGAAAGAAGACCACCAAGAAGGCGCATTGTAGTGGCACTATCCTGGGCATCAAGCACATTGCCGGCCTCCTTAAGACCATCCTCGCCAGTTCCCGAGACTAATAGAGTAGGTGAGTCCCGTGACCCTTGTTTGCCAATTTTCACACCCAAGGCTCTCAGGCACCTGATTGTAGCCAGGCAATCTTCCCCCGGAGCAAAATTATCGATCCTGGCTTTACCTTTAGCTAAGCTATCCAGGATGACAGCCCGGTGGGAAATAGACTTATCACCAGGTAGAACTACCTCCCCTTCCAACCTAGGGCAAGGTTTGATGGTTCTTGTCTCGGCTCTTGGCGAAGACGACCTTAAGCCGACAAATTGTTCAGCCATTCTTGTCTCGCTTTGTTAGCCTCAGTAAAGGTTTGTTCCAAGCGTTTATCCCCCTCAGCCACCAGTTGGCGATACCTCTCCAATTCCTGGCTGAATTTATCTATCCAGTTAACTATAGCTTCCTTGTTGCTAAGGCAGATATGGGCATTTACCTCAGGATTCCCCGAAGCTAAGCGAGTAAGGTCATAATAGCCAGAGGCTGCCAGTTTGGACATTTCAGACCAGGAAGGATCCCTGGTGGTTAGCGATACCAGAGCCGCCGAGAGCAACATAGGTAGATGACTAATGCCAGCCACGAGGTTGTCATGCTCTTGAGCATCAATGAAAAAAGGTGTGGCTCCCAGCTTCTTGACCATGCCTGTCACGGTATCTATCGATTTTGGTGAAACTTTCTCCGATGAGGTGAGACAATAAGTGCACCTCCGAAATAATTCGGCTTCAGCAGCCTGGATGCCATAAGTTTCCTTCCCGGCCATGGGGTGTCCACCAATAAAGTCCACCGTTGGCGGCAGTATTTCCCCGGCCCATTTCATAACCTGGACTTTCGTGCTGGCGGTATCGGTGACAATGCAAGCAGAGGGAAGATGAAGAGCTATCTCGGAGAAGATTTCCTTTACCGTCAAAACCGGTGTGGCGATGATGACAAAATCAGCCTGCTTTACCGCATCCTTCAAGTTGGTTTCGCCTCGCTCAATGGCACCTAAACTTAAGGCATTGGCTACAGTTTCCTTATGACGGCTATAGCCGACTATTTCCCACCTGGGCTTCTTCCCTTGCCTTAACGCTAACCCGATTGAGCCGCCGATTAACCCTAAACCGATTATGGTAACCAGCACGGTATCATTATAGCAGTGCAAGGCTCATATGTCATTGCGAGCCCTTCTCTTACTGTCATTCTTCGCCCCGACTTGTCGGGGCGAAGAATCTCGCCTCCGCTCAGGCAAACTCATCAGAATCTCTGCATGGGAGCCCCTTGTGTGCTCCTACAAATTGAGGGGGTACAAGCCTCCCTACTACGAAAGTAGGATTACTAATGGGTGATTGACGGGGAAGTGAACGAATCTTAGACTATATTCAGTTAGTATTAGGAGGTTTTGCATATGGCTATAGAAATAAAGCGAAATATGAGTAAACTGGAATGGCACAGTGAAGTAATTCACTTAGTAGTTGCCCTGGCGTTGATAGTGAGCCTGGGGTTGGTAATGACTCCCTTGGCCAGTGTACGTGCAACTACACAGACCGAGGAATTTACAGAGAGTGGTACTTTCATTGTTCCAGAAACATTAACGGAAATTACCATACAGACATGGGGAGGAGGTGGTGCAGGCGGAGGGAGTACTAATATCCGCCGCGGAGCAAGAGGTGGTGCTGGTGGCGGTGGTGGTGCTTATGCAAATTCAATACTAACTGTAGAACCTGGGCAGGAGTTACAAGTTGTCGTTGGGGCGGGAGGAACTGGAGTCTCCGGAGCCAATGGCAATGTTGGTAGCCCCTCGTTTGTTGGGCCAGATACAAATCCTGATAATGCACTCGTTCGTGCTGCAGCCGGTTCAGGCGGAACGGGAAATACAGATAGTGGCAGCCCGCCAGGAGGTGCGGGGGGTACAATAGGAGCTTCAATTGGTGATACTAGGATTGCGGGAGCCGATGGTGAAAATGGTGACACCGGTATAGGAATTCAATCGGGCGCCGGTGGAGACAGTGCCAATGAGGGTGGTTCTGGTGGTGCTGCAGTGACATCCGGGACTTCAAACGGCAATCCCGGAAATGTACCAGGAGGAGGAGGAGGAGGAGCACGGACACAGGAAGATGGAGGCAATCGAGCTGGTGGTGCTGGTGCTGCTGGGAAAGTCGTGATTGCATGGGTGACATATGACCTCACCATCTCCAGCACGGAAGGAGGCTCGGTAACTGAACCCGGTGAGGAAGTGTTTCCCTATGGCGAGGGAGCAGTAGTTGATCTGATAGCCGATGCAGATGCGTGTTACCAGTTCATTAACTGGACTGGCGATGTGGACACCATCGCTGATGTCTATGCTGCCTCAACGAACATCACCATGGGTGCAGCTAAGAACGTAACCGCTAACTTCGCAAAGCTCAGCTACAACCTTACGGCAGACAGTACGGCCGGTGGCTCGGTAACGACCCCCGGTGAGGGTATTTTCCCCTATGACTGCGGCACCGTGGTCGACCTAGTAGCTGAGGCTAACGAAGGCTACCGGTTTGACAAATGGACCGGTGATGTGGACACAATTGCAGATGTCTATGCTACCTCAACAAACATCACCATTAATGGCGATTATTCCATCACGGCCGAGTTTGTCAAGCAGTATGACCTCACCACTTCCAGCACGGAAGGAGGGTCAATAACCACACCTGGTGGTGGGAAGTTTACCTATGATGAGGGAACCGTAGTTGACCTGATAGCGGAGGCTGGGGAGGGTTACCTGTTTATCAACTGGACCGGTGATGTAGGCAATATATCCGATGTCGAGGCTGCCATCACCACCATCACCATGTATGACAATTATGAGATCACCGCCAACTTTGAAGAGAATTCATTATTCCCCAATCCCGCCGGGGGGTGCTTCATTGCTACCGCAGCCTACGGAACTCCCACCGCTGAACAGATTGATGTGTTGCGAGAGTTTCGGGATAGCGTGTTGCTGGAAAGCATCGCGGGCTCTCAATTTGTCGCCCTGTACTACCAGTTTAGTCCCCCTGTTGCGGATTTCATATCAGAAAGCAGCTTTCTAAGGACACTGGTTAGGGAACTCCTGGTTGACCCTATTGTTTGGGTTGTTGAAGCTACGGTGGACATATGGCATAACTAAAATGATGTAGGGTACTCCATCATTATGACATCATACCTGCCATACCAGGAGCCGACCATGCCACTCAACTATCTAGCTATTGCGAGGTATGTAGTGGCGAAGCAACTTCATAACTCCAGAGATTGCCACGCACCTCTCAGGTGCTCGCAATTACATCCGAGGCTTTAGCCTCATGCTGCAACGGCACTAAATGGGACGCACTGCGTGCCCCGGTTTGCCCTAACACTTATGCATGAGAACCCCTTGTATGCTCCCCTCAAATCGAGAGGGACAAGCCTTTCCCCTACGAAAGTAGGATTACTAATGGGTGATTGACGGGGAAGCGAACGAATCTTAGACTATATTCAGCTAGTATTAGGAGGTTTTGATATGACTGTAGAAATGAAGAGAAATATGAATAAAACAAAATGGCATAGCAAGGTAATTCATTTAGTAGTTGCCCTGGCGCTGGTGCTGAGCTTCAGTCTGGTGACGACGGTGCCGGCGCTCGCATCGCCACCAACGGCTTCAGTAACAGAAACAGCATTTGGCACTGATACAACAAGCCATAATGTCGATATGCCAGCAACGGTTGATGCGGGCGATTTGCTGATTGTCCTTTTCACCAATGATGGGAACGCAACAGTAACTACACCTAGCGGGTGGACTCTACTGGCGTCAACTGCAGATTGGCCGCATGTCAGGTTATCTGTCTATTACAAGATAGCCGGAGGGACAGAGGGTGGCACGACGGTTAATTTTGTAACCTCCGCCAGTGAGCAAGCGGCGGCCCAGGTCTACAAGATTACAGACTGGCATGGCACAACCCCGCCAGAGATTTCAACAGCTGCAACCGGCACAGATACGAGACCAAACCCGGCTTCTCTTGACCCGTCCGGATGGGATGTAGCAGACACCCTCTGGATAGCTGTGGCGGGGCAGGACCGAGGAGCCCAGTCGGGACCTACGGCTTACCCGGCTAGTTATACAGATGGGACAAGTACACTGTCTTCTGACGGAACCGGGAGTTGCCGAACACTCTCAGCCCGCAGGGTGCTTGCTGCTGCCTCGGAAAACCCGGGTGCTTTCACTATTCCAGTATCGGAGCAATGGGTTGCCTTTACCATAGCGGTTAGACCAGCACCACACGACCTCACCATTGATAGTACGGAAGGAGGCTCGGTAACCGACCCCGGAGAGGGTACATTTACCTATGACTGCGGCGATGTGGTCGACCTGGTAGCGACTCCAGGTGCTGGCTACCGGTTTGTCAACTGGACCGGCGATGTGGGCACCATTGCCGATGTCTACGCCGCCACGACCACTATCACCATAAGCGGCGACTATTCCATCACTGCCAACTTTGTGGCGATATATGACCTCACCGTCTCCAGCTCAGGAGGAGGCTCGGTAACCGAGCCTGGCGAGGGAGTTTTTACCTATGACGAGGGAACGGTAGTCGACCTGATAGCCGAGGCCGAGGAGGGCTACCGGTTTGTCGAATGGACCGGTGATGTGGGCACCATTGCCGATGTCTACGCCGCCACAACCACCATCACCATGAACGGCGACTATTCCATCACAGCCGAGTTTGTGGCGATATATGACCTCACCATCTCCAGCACGGGAGGAGGCTCGGTAATCGAGCCTGGCGAGGGAGTTTTTACCTATGACGAGGGAACGGTAGTCGACCTGATAGCCGAGGCCGAGGAGGGCTACCGGTTTGTCGAGTGGACCGGTGATGTGGGCACAATTGCCGATGCCTATGCCGCCACGACTACTATCACCATGAACGGCGACTATTCCGTCACGGCCAACTTTGTGGTGATATACGACGTTACCATCTCCAGCACGGCAGGAGGCTCGGTTACCGAGCCTGGCGAGGATACTTTTACCTATGACGAGGGAACGGTAGTTGACCTGGTAGCCGAAGCTGAGGAGGACTACAGATTTGTCGAGTGGACCGGTGATGTGGGCACAATTGCCGATGCCTATGCCGCCACGACCACCATCACCATGAACGGCGACTATTCCATCACGGCCAACTTTGAAGAGATACCACCGTCCCCAGCATATCCGACGGTCACCACAAAAGCCGCCACCAACATCTCCGCTTACTCAAGCACCCTGAATATGGACTACACTGTGGGTGACTTCAGTCCGGTGCAAGTGCGCTTTGCCTACAAGAAGTCTGCCGGCTTGTTTTGGTCTCATACTGATTGGGTATCTAAATCAGGAAGTGGCCTCCATGCTGAGTCGCTCACAGGGCTTGACTCCAACACCACGTATGATTTCAAAACTCAGCTTAAGTATGACAACACTACGATTGAGGGTACTACCCTTCAATTTACCACAGCCACACCATCATACCCACCACCCACCGGAGGTTGTTTTATTGCCACCGCAGCCTACGGAACTCCCGCTGCTGAACAGATTGATGTGTTGCGAGAGTTCCGGGATATCGTGTTGCTGGAAAGCATCGCGGGCTCTCAATTTGTCGCCCTGTACTACCAGCTTAGCCCCCCTGTCGCTGATTTCATATCAGAAAGTAGCTTTTTAAGGACCCTGGTCAGGGAGCTACTGGTTGACCCCATTGTTTGGGTTGTTGAAGCTACAGGGGATATATGGCGGAATTAGGGTAAAAGTAAAAAGGCTCAGAATAGTAAGCAGCTTGGGCGGGGCTTGCCCCCACCCAAGCTGCGATTTACTTTGTGTCTCGTGGGGACGACCTCTTTGGATCGAGGAAGCTCACTCCGAAAAGAAGCACTGCACTTACAGCAAAACCTATGAGGCCAAGGTCTTCTTTGAGAGGAATGTCAAGACCCGGGACCTTTCCCAGCAAGCCTACTACCCCGCCACCTATGAGAGCAGCCAGGGCACCTCGTGGTGTCACCCTCAGCTTCTCTTTATAAAATCCAGCAACCACCGGAACAACCAAGCCGCAAGTGAATATAGTGTAAGCAAAAAGAAGAGATGAAATCACCCCTTTTAGGGCCAAAGCCAGACCCAACGCCACCAGACCTAACCCAACTAGACTCAAGCGAGTTAGCAAAACTGTTTTCCTTTCGTCAAGCCCAGGGTAAACTCGCTTAATTATATCCTCGGTTAAAATGACACTCTGGCTAAGCAGGCAGGTATCCGCTGAGGACATAAGCGCAGCGACCAGGGCAGCCAAGAGTAGTCCACTTAAACCGGGGGAAAGCACAGTGGTTATTACTTGAGGAAAGGCTCCTTCGTCAGATATCTCCGGATATAAAACTTTGGCGGCCATCCCTATAAAGATGATGGCAAAAGCCAGGGGGATGAAAAGAAATGCTGACAAAATGGCCGATTGCTGGGCCGTTTTTTCTCCCTTAGCACAGAAAAGTCGAGTATACATATCAGGCCCCACCACGTAAGTCGCTCCGACGAGAATCAAAAGAGACAAGAGCATCTTCCAATCGAACTCGGGGCTTGTTGGAAAAGAGAAATAAGCCGGGGGTAGAGAGGCTTTTAACCCATCAAGTCCTCCCACTTGTGAGAAAACCAGCGCCAAAGCGACAAAAATCCCAAGGAAAAGGAGCACCGCTTGGAAAACATCGGTGCGGATAATCGAGAACTGGCCCCCCAGAATGGCGTAAGCTACACAAACTATAGTAAAGACGGTCATCCAGAAAGCAACAGAACCTATTCCCAAGATAGATAAAACTGTCCCAGCAGCAACGATTTGTCCTGCCACCACCCCCACCCAGGCGATAACAATAAGAATAGAAGCCGCCAAACTCATACGGCGGTCATATTGCCTTTCTACCAGTTCTGGAAGAGTATAAAGCGCAGCACTTCTTACTTTCTTGGCGAAGAAAATCCCCAGAATCACGAGGCCGATGGAGCCAACAAGAAGCCACCAAGCGCCGGTCAAACCTTGCTTGAACCCCAAGCCAGCCATCCCCACGGTTGCTGACCCTCCTATTGCAGTAGCTACAAGTGAGCCGGTGATAAGGAGCAGAGTTCCCCGGCGGTGGGCAACGAAGAAGCCATTTTGGCTTCCTGCTTTCCGTTTACTCCACACCCATATGCCAATTATGGCAAGAAAATAAACGGCAATGATAGCTAGTTGCGGCATCTTACAACGATGTAGCAGTCAGTTATCAGCTTCATACTGAATGCTGACTACTGACTGCTCCCATATC
>JAUWFX010000137.1 GCA_030606765.1 Dehalococcoidia bacterium | reverse complement strand
TTCAGTGCCCTGATGGTGGTGGTAAGTACCGACACATGCGGCTTGAGCCCGCTGAGTCGGCATTTTACATTCCAGAACTTCTCGAATCCTATGTCTGCAGCAAAGCCGCTCTCGGTGACATGATAGTCAAACATCTTCAGCGCGATGCGGTCGCCGATGATGGAGGATTGTCCTACGGCGATGTTGGCAAAGGGGCCGGCATGCACCAGGCAAGGCTGATACTCCGCAGTGCACATTAGGGTGGGATTGATTGTATTGCGCATCCAGGCAGTCATAGCGCCTCCCACTTCCAGACCGCCGGTAGTAACGGGATTGCCATCCCTGTCAAAAGCGACGGTAATCTCGTCCATCCTTTTGCGAAGGTCCGCCAGGTCCGTGACAATAGATAACATAGCCATAAGCTCTGAGCTTACGGCAATACCGAACCTGGACTGCATTGGGTAGCCATCCATGCGACCACCGAGACCTATTACGATGTTCCTGAGGCTCTGGGCGCAGAAGTCCATGATCCAACCCATTTCCACCCTGGTAGGGTCAACATTCAGGCGGCGCATTCTGCTGCGCTTGGCCAGCTCTTCGTCGCTGTAGTTGCGCTCATGCTGCATTCTAGAGGTAAGCGCCACCATGGCCAGATTGTGAGCATTCATTATATCGTTAATGTCGCCGGTAAGCCCCAAAGAAAATTCGGTCATGGGAATAAGCAGCGCATTGCCACCGCCAGCAGCAGTACCCTTGATATTCATACTCGGACCACCGGAGGGCTGACGTATACAACCGCCCACATTCTTACCCCGTTTGCCCATACCTTCCAAGATACCCATGGTGGTCGTCGTTTTCCCCTCGCCCAGTGGTGTGGGGGTAATAGCAGTTACCTCGATGTACTTGCCGTCCGGCTTGCCCTTGAGGCGCTCGATAACCTTCAGGAAATCAAGCCTGCACAGTCTCCCGTAAGGAATAATCTCATCCTTCTGCAAGTTCAGTTTTTCCCGCCACTCATCAGGGGTCGGCATGTTTTCTTCGGCAGCTTCCGCAATCTGCCAATCTTTCAGTTTTGTCGCATCGTAAGCCATGGTAACCTCCTTTGTAGTTTATTAATTTATTATTTTCTCATACGCTCGGCCCTGCGCTCGGCTGCTACTACTGTGTTGACCATCAGCATAGTAATAGTCATGGGGCCAACCCCTCCCGGCACCGGGGTAATAGCGCTGGCTTTCTCTTTGACCGTCTCGAACTCTACATCCCCTCTGAGATCAGCGACCTGCTTGCTGGGGTCTTTCTTGCTGGGTTTCCATCCCACCCGGTTTACACCTACATCGATAACGACTGCTCCCTCTTTGACCATGTCCGGTTTAATGACCTCCGGAGAGCCCATGGCCGCAACCAGGATATCTGCCTGTTTGGTGATTTCGGCCATGTTTCTGGTCCCCGTGTGGACGACGGTCACGGTGGCATTGGCACGCTTGTTCTTCTGTACCAGCATGGCCATGAGGGGCTTGCCTACTATGTTACTTCGACCACATATGACCACGTGTTTGCCGTCAGGGGGATTGCCGCTGCGGATCATCAACTCCACTGCGCCATGTGGGGTGCAGGGCATGAAATAGGGATCTCCGATGAGCATTTTGCCCACGTTGACAGGGTGGAAGCCATCCACGTCTTTAGCTGGGTCGATGAGATTTAGTACTTTATCCGTGTTGATGTGTTTTGGCAGCGGCAACTGAACCAGTATGCCATCGACATGCTCTGCTTTGTTCATTTCCTCCACTTTGGACAGGAGTTCCTCCTCTGGAGCAATCTCAGGCAAGACGATGGTTTGTGACCACACGCCTATCTCTTCGGCTGCCTTTTCCTTGCCCGAGACGTAGGAAACGGATGCCGGGTCTTCTCCCACACGAATCATGACCAGGCCCGGCGTTACGCCCTGTTCCTTAAGTTTGGATACCCGCTCTTTTAACTCAGCCCTTATCTCCTTGGCCACTTCGTTTCCTGAAATTATCTTTGCCGTCATCTAAACCTCCTTTCCTAACTTATTGCTTTATTGATAATTCCCGGCTTAACAGCACTAAGGTGTGCCGCAATATCCTGCACTCGACTGATGACCTCTGGACTTGAATTGATGAGGGACAGATTGCCAAGACCAGCTTCTATTATGCTCTGGTCGTAGGGAATAAAACCAAGAAATTCAAAATCTGGCATAGCGGAAGTAAGCAAATTCTTGTCCTGTTCACTGCGGATCTTGTTAGCTACCACAGCGATGTTTCCCAAACCTATGTCTTTTGCCAGCTCTCTTATCCTGTAGGCTGTTTCAATACTTGCCTTGCCTGGCTCTACCACAATAATCATCTTGTCCACGGCTCTCGCTGTCGCCCGCCCCAGATGCTCGACTCCGGCCTCCATATCTATTATGACTACTTCATCCCTCCGCAGGAGTATATGGGCAATTAAAGCTTCCAGTAAGGCATTTTCGGGACAATAACAACCACTACCACCCTTCTTTAACCGCCCCATCACCATTAATTTGACTCCATTATGCTCCACCCAATGCTTTTCCGGTATATCATCAACCTTGGGATTTAATTTGAAGTAAGGTGCTGCCTGGCCAGGACGTACCCCTGTCCGTTCTTCAATCAGGTCTCCCATCTCAGATATAGGGGCTATCCTCTCAGGGTGGGGAAAGCCGAGAGCAGTTGCCAGGGTAGCATTTGGGTCGGCATCTATGGCCAGAACAGAGTAACCAGACTGGGTGAGTATAGTAGAAAGGAGAGAGGCTAACATTGTTTTGCCTACTCCCCCTTTACCACTAACGGCAATTTTCATTTCCAAGCGAGGAATTATATCCTGCATCTACAAAAGAAATCAAGCCAGAAACAACTATTATTCCAATGAGGGCAACTCTATTTCCCTGACAAGCTTGCTTCAGCTGACTTCGTTAGCCTGGCAACGACGTAAAGGCGAAGCAAAATAGAGTCGCCCACAACAGTTTGCTCGCAGAAAGCAAACGGTGATAGAATGCAAAGTCAGGGCTGCACCAGCCGGTCTACTCGGCTCAGGTGGGTGCCAGAGGTGCTTTTTAAGGGAGGGCGATATGTCGTACGGATACGAGATAAATGAACTGGCCAAGGAAGAATCGTGGCGAATGTTTCGAATAATGGGCGAACTTGTAGAGGGCTTTGATAATCTCTCCGGTATCGAGCCGGCAGTGACCATCTATGGTTCGGCCAGATTGGGAGTGGATGACGAGCTATATGGGGAGACGGAAGAAATAGCCTATCAGCTTGGACAGTTGGGCTTCTCAATTGTAACTGGTGGGGGACCGGGCGTAATGGAGGCTGCCAACAAAGGCGCACGAAGGGCTGGGGTTACATCGGTCGGGCTGAATATCTCCCTTCCCGAAGAACAGGCCTGTAATGACTACACCACAAAGTCGATAACTTTTAATCACTTCTTTACTCGCAAAGTCATGCTGGTGAAATATGCCGTTGCCTTTGTCATAATGCCGGGTGGCTTGGGCACGCTTGACGAGCTGACGGAGGTACTAACCCTGATGCAGACCCACAAGATAAAACCTTTTCCCGTGGTATTGTTCAACAGCGAGTTTTGGAAGGGATTTCTGGATTGGCTACGGAGCCCCGTCTTATCCAGGGAGTATGTCTCTGAGCATGATTTGGACCTATTGAGAGTCCTGGATCGCCCTGCAGAGGTAGTTGAGGCCATCCGGAGGTGGTATGTTGGGCATGAGGTTGTTGGCAGGAAAGCCCTGCTCAAGTGAGTGGCAGTCTACATTTTTAGCTTTTCATTTCCTGACATGAGGTTGGGGGAGGTTACGATCCTTGGTTCGTTTCTCCTATTGATATGTCTAATTGCCCCTGGAAGACCCAATAACCTTCTTCGTTAGCTTGACACCGGGCAATTTGGGGTGCTAGAATTCCCTTTTCTGTATGGAGGTGAGAAGATTTACGCTATTATCGAAATAGGTGGCAAACAGTACAAAGTAGCCCCAAAGCAAACACTGGAAGTTGAGCTTTTAGATGTCCCTGAAGGCGACGTGATTGAGCTTGACAGAGTATTATTTATTGGGGAAGATGAAAATGCCCTTGTAGGGAATCCTGTTATTAAGGGGGCTAAGGTTGTGGCTACTTCTTTAGGGGAAGCTAAGGGAGAAAAGGTTATCGTATTTAGATATAAGTCCAAAGTTCGCTACCGAAGCAAAAGGGGACACCGCCAGACTTATACTAAAATATTGGTAAACGAAATTGTTAAGGGTAAAGGAGAATAGGCATGGCACATAAAAAGGGCGGTGGCAGCACAACTTATGGGCGGGATAGTGTATCTAAGCGCTTGGGAGTGAAGAAGTATGGTGGAGAACAAGTTCGCGCTGGAGCTATCTTGGTTCGGCAACGTGGGACTCGTATACGGCCGGGAAACAATGTTGGCCTGGGGAGAGATTATACCCTCTTTGCCTTAATAGAC
>JAUWFX010000146.1 GCA_030606765.1 Dehalococcoidia bacterium | reverse complement strand
TGAAGATAAGTTTAAGCAGAATTTTCCCGCAGATTTTATTTGCGAGGCTGTGGACCAGACCAGGGGCTGGTTTTACAGCTTACATGCCATATCCACTCTGCTTTTCAATCGTCCTTGCTTTAAGAATGTCATCTGCTTAGGGCACGTTGTCGATGCCCAGGGTGAGAAAATGAGTAAGTCCAAGGGCAATGTAATCGATCCCTGGACTGTGATTAATAATTATGGTGCAGATGCTCTAAGGTGGTACATGCTGGTTTCTACTACAGGAGAAGATACCCATCGTTTCTCCATTAAGATGCTTGAAGAGACGATACGTAAATTTTTCCTTACTTTGTGGAATACGTATTCCTTTTTTACTCTTTATGCCAATATCGATTGCTTTGTTCCTCAGCCATTGACGGCTGACAGCGATCAGCCAAAAGCTTTCACGGAGCTGGATAAGTGGATTATTTCCGAGCTTAATCGACTTGTAAGCGAGGTTTCCAAGTTGATGGACGGCTATAATCCTACTTCTGCAGCACGAAGAATTGAGGGATTTATAGATAATCTCTCTAACTGGTATGTGAGAAGAAACCGCCGCCGGTTCTGGAAAAGCGAGAACGATGCCGATAAATTGGCCGCATATACTACGCTACATCAATGCTTGGTGACTTTATCTCAATTGTTGGCTCCCTTTGTGCCATTTATTGCTGAAGAGCTTTATCAAAATTTGTTTCGCTCTGTTAATCCTCAATCTAGAGAAAGTGTTCATCTAACTGATTTCCCCATAGCAGATGAGGCTAAAATCAATGACAAGCTAAACAGCGATGTTGAGCTAGCTATGAAAATATCCAGCTTGGGTAGGGCAGCACGGGCTAAGGCGGGAATTAAAGTGCGCCAGCCGTTGGGTAAAGCTGTGGTCGATGTGGGAACCGAAGGAGAGAAGAGAGCCCTGGAGAGTTTAGCTACCGAGGTAATGGAAGAGATAAATGTTAAGCAACTCGTCGTATTGAGTGAAGCAAAAGAACGAGAGGAATTTCCTGCAAACATGCCAGATTACAGCGTAGCCAACGACGCTAAATATTGGGTGGCTATAAATACCGAATTGCCTCCCGAGTTAATTGCCGAGGGAGTAAGTAGAGAGCTTGTGCGTCATCTTCAAAATATGCGTCGCAATGCCAAATTTGATATCACAGACCACATCATTACCTATTATCAGACAAAAGACCCTTTCATCGAGCAAGTAATAAATGCTTTTACCGACTATATTAAACAGGAGACATTATCTCAGGAACTCATTGATAGTTTGCCTCCTGATGGGACTTATGGTGAGAAACACCGCATCTCGAATAGCGAGGCCTTCCTAGCGATCAAGAAGGCAAATCCTAAATGCTGATTTCTAAACTCTAACAAAATTCCAATTTCCAAATCCAAAATAGGGATGTATTGGTTACTGAGCTTGGGATTTGAATGAAGAAGGCTTGTCTTAGGAAGTCGGGCGTTCTACCAGCCGGGCTGAGGTTGTTTTAGTATCTTCGCCTCTAACAAAGACTATTTCTACATCTTCGCCAATTTCGCTAATTCGAATAGCTTGAATAAGGTCGGCAACATTGCTTATTTCCTTGCCCCCAAAGCGGATGATGACATCGCCCACTTTTAATCCTGTAGCCTCCGCAGGGCTGTCAGCAACTATTTCTGCAATAAGCGCTCCCCTGTCCACAGAAAGATTCTCTGATGCAGCTAGCAAAGGGGTTACGGTAGATACGCTTACTCCTAGCCAGGGATAGGTCACGCGACCATAACGAATTAGATCCAGGATAATAGGCTTAGCCTCATCACTGCTTATGGCAAAGCCTATACCTTCCACGTCGGATGCAACTATCTTAATGCTGGTAATGCCTATCACCTCACCAGACATGTTCACCAGTGGGCCACCGCTGTTGCCAGGATTGATAGCCGCCGTGGTTTGAATTAAACCGTAAAGGGTATTTCCCTCAAAGTTCACGGATACATTTAAGCGGCTGACTATGCCCTGGGTTGCTCCACCTCCTCCTCCCAGAGCATTGCCAATAGTTAACACCCACTCACCAACAGATAATAAGTTCGAGTCGCCCCAATAGGCATAAGGCAAATCTGTGGCATCTATCTTTATCACGGCAAGGTCAGACAAGGGGTCAGTGCCTACTATATTAGCGGGGAAAATTCTGCCATCGGCCAACTCCACGTAGATGTTCTGGGCATTTTCAACTACGTGGTTGTTGGTGGCAATATATCCTTTATCATCGGTAAGTATCCCGGACCCAGCAACGTATTCCGTATTCTGACCGAAGAAAGAAGAGATGACCGTCTCTGTAGTCACGGAAACCACCGAGGGCATTATCTCGGCAAGTACCGGGGGAAAATCAGGCAAAGGAGTAGCTGGCTCGCTCTCTGAGGGAAATGTCCAATTAGGATCAATGTACTGGGTTGAGTTATAAGACTGGGGTGGGCTATATGTTGGGGAAAAGGATAGAGCCCAAACACCGATACCTAACGCTACCGCTACTATTATTGCAAAAGCCAGAATGTATTTTTTAGACATTTTTTACTAAGCTTATTATAGCATTGCTACCTTTTCTACAAAAAATCTGTGCCCGAATTCAAGACAAAGTGTGTCAAATTGTTTGAACGAAGCAGACTTGACAATTTAGAATCTTACTCTTTATAATGAAAAGAAACTCAAGTTTGCTTCGCCTTTTAGAATCGACCTACAAGATTTGGCTTTCTCTAGACTCTTGTAATAAGCAGTGAGCAAGTATATTTTCATTACTGGTGGCGTAGTTAGTTCTGTAGGCAAAGGGATTTCGGTAGCCTCTATCGGCAAAATATTGAAAAGCCGTGGCATATCTGTCTCTGTGCAAAAGCTCGATCCTTACTTGAATGTTGACCCGGGGACGATGTCTCCTTACCAACACGGTGAAGTGTTTGTTACTAAAGACGGTGCCGAGACTGATTTGGATTTAGGTCATTATGAGAGATTTATTGGAGTGGAGCTGACCCAAGCTTCTAACGTCACTTCCGGTCAGGTCTATTCTTCGGTCATTGCTCAGGAGCGGCGGGGAGATTTTTTGGGAGGTACAATCCAGGTAGTTCCCCACGTAACCAATGAAATAAAGAACGAGATAAGGAAAGTAGCCGAAATATCCAAAGCCGAGTTAGTTATTGTTGAAGTTGGCGGCACTGTGGGGGATATTGAAGGGCAACCATTCCTCGAAGCTATAAGGCAGATGAGAAAAGATGAAGGCAGGGATAATGTACTATATGTTCATGTCACCTTTTTGCCACACATCGCTGCCACCGATGAGTTAAAGACCAAGCCCACTCAACACAGTGTCAACGAGCTAAGGAGAATGGGTATTCAGCCCGATGTTATACTGTGTCGCAGCGATAAGGAGATATCTGAGGGGATAAAGGACAAAATATCACTATTTTGTGATGTAGATAAAGAGGCGGTTATTTCCTTGGTTACCAGCGAAACCATCTACGAGGTGCCCTTGCTACTCGAGGATGCGGGGTTAGGGGAATTCATAGTTAGCCGATTGAGATTAAAAGTCGGGAAAAGCAATCTGGAAGAATGGAGAGACATGGTAGCCAGGTTAAAGGCTCCTAAAGAGCTTATAATTATTGGATTAGTAGGCAAATATGTGGAACTCAGAGATGCATATTACTCCGTGCGTGAAGCATTGTGCCATGCAGCATTAGCTCACAATCGCGAAGTGAAGATAGAATGGTTGGATTCCGAGGAATTGGATGGTACGGCCGATGATAAGCTTGGGCAAGTTCAGGGGATAATTGTTCCTGGCGGATTTGGCTACCGGGGAATTGAGGGCATGATAAAAGGTGCCAAATTTGCCCGAGAAAGGAAAGTTCCATACCTGGGCTTATGCTTGGGGATGCAAATTATGGTCATCGAATTTGGCCGTCATGTTTTCCGTACTGAAAACGTAAATTCCACTGAGTTTGATGCCAGTAGTGCTTATCCTGTCATCGACCTGCTTCCTGAGCAGCATGGCGTGGAGCAAAAGGGAGGGACTATGAGGCTCGGGACTTATCCCTGCCATCTGGTAGCAGGAACAA
>JAUWFX010000143.1 GCA_030606765.1 Dehalococcoidia bacterium | reverse complement strand
CCTCTCTCTCATACTGAATAATCCACGGCCTCGCCCACTTTCCTCCACATCGGTGATTTTGGAAACATCAAATCCTTGCCCGTCATCGCTAATACTTAGAGAGAACTCATCTGGTTGATATACCAGCACTATGGAAACATTTTTTGCTTTAGAATGCTTGGCAATGTTGCCAATGGCTCCCTGGAAAACGCGGAAAAGAGCAGCTTCTACATCAGGAGAAAACCGCATCTCAGTCCCTTTAACCTCCGTTGTTACGTTAATGTTTAAGGGCTGAAGCCTATTCTTGGCATGCTGGCGAACAGCAGCGACGAACCCCAGCGTATCCAATACAGCAGGGTGGAGATTGGAAATTACCCTACTTACTTCCTTATGTACCTGCACTGTCAGCGATTGGACTTTCTTCAGGCTAGCAATGAATTTATCATCTTGATCACCAGACCTCGCGGACATTTCTATCAGCGCTTCTAGCTGAAGTGCTATCCCAGAGAGTGCTTGACTGGTCTCATCGTGTAACTCACGGGCAATCCTCCTCCGTTCCTCCTCCTCTGCTACAAGATTCTGTCGTGCAAGTTTGCGTAATCTTTCCCGTGCTTTTCTTAGCCGCTCGTGCAGTCCTGCCTGCTCGATGGCTATGCCAAGTTGGTCCCCAATCGAGTGCAAGAGATGCACATCTTCTTTGGTGAAGTGATGTGGCACATGGCTAGAAACGTTGAGCACTCCTAGAACGTTATCTTTCGCTCGGAGAGGGACGCTGATGAATGCCATTAAACCTTCTAAACTTATCAAATCAAGCCGGGCAGCGTTTGGTTCCGAAGAGATATCCTCCAGTAGTACTGCCCTGCCGCTTTGAGCTACTTTTCCTGCAATTCCCTCACCAAGCTTAAGATGCATCTCTTCAGCATATTTGGCAGACAGGCCGTGATAAACGCGGTAGGATAGCGTCTGCCCCGACTCATCCAGGAGCATTATTCCTCCAACACTTCCGTCCACGATGTTGAGCACATTATCCAAGCCAATCCTAAGAATAGCATCCAACTCATGCAGACCGCTGATTGCCGCCGAGACTCGACTCAAAGCCACGAGGTCATGATAATATTTCTCAGCTTTGCTACCCTGATCAGATAGATTTAAATCAGAACTAGCTGGACCGGCGGCTTTATTAACTCCCTTAGCTTCTTTCATTGTCAATTACTTCACCAAGGTAGCCTTAGAGTTTGAAGAGCCAGCAAGGTAACTCACAAGGTTTTCCACCACGAACAAAGGTACTTTCCCTCCGAATAAGCCTATACAAAATCATGACCTTTTGCAACCTCTTGTGTTTGCTACAATTAAGCAATGCATTGTTTTCTTTCCCAAGATAATGGAATCATCCCTGGCATCGCCAGGCGATGTAAAGCATGATGGGGTTAAATGAATTAGGCCGCCCCAGCATTTTAAAACATCGCCTATTGTTTGTTATTGGCGGAGAGGGTGGGATTCGAACCCACGGTCGGGAAACCCGACACACGCTCTCCAGGCGTGCCTGTTAGACCACTCCAGCACCTCTCCGCGGAGAGGGTGGGATTCGAACCCACGAGGCATTTCTGCCCACCGCTTTTCGAGAGCGGCACCATCAACCACTCGGTCACCTCTCCTTGATTACGTAGCCAATTATAGCATACAGGGCATCTTTGGCTGGATGATGCTTGGCAGGCTTTCCTACTATGTAGTATGATTGCCTTACTTTGCTTAGTTTTGGGAGCCGCCTTTGATTTGAGAGTGGTATTCTGGGGATATGATACCTAATTTGTAGTACGCCTAATTGGTTTGTTGTCCCTGGAATTCGAACTAGTCAAGAAAATGAAAGCAGAAGACTGATGGTTTTTTGTGGTGAAGTCAAGACGAGGGAAGATAGATGGGGACAAACTTTGACCTCCTGCCCAAATGGTTACGGTGGTAAAATCTAAAGTCGGAGGTGAAATGAAGAATGTAGTGACTAGCATCGGAGACTATCTCAAACCCACAGCAACAATTGACTGTGACAACCAGTTGATAAGAGAGAAAGCATGTAATCTAACAAAAGGTACCAATGATACTGCAGCCAAAGCAAAAAATCTCTTCTACTGGGTAAGGGATGAGATTGAATATAATCCTCTTGTGCCACTTGAGATTTTTGAACGCTATCGGGCAAGTGAGACAGTGAAGAGAAGAGAGGGATTTTGTGTCGAGAAGGCTGCCGTACTGGCTGCCTTTGCCCGGGCTGCAGGCATCCCAGCACGCTTGCACTTCGCCGACATTCGAAACCACCTTGTTTCGTCTAGATTACTTGAGATTATGGGGACTAACCTGTTCAGCTATCACGGCTACACCGAGCTGTACATAAGTGAGAAGTGGGTTAAGGCCACACCGGCTTTCGACTTGAAAATGTGCCGGCAAAACCGGATTACTCCTGTTGACTTCGACGGCCAGCACCATGCACTGCTTCACTCCCACAACTCCGATGGAAAGCTACACATTGAGTATGTTAAGGATCATGGGCACCGCATTGATGTCCCTGTGGAAGAGATACTGGCTGCCTGGATGCAACACTATGGAGTAGCAGCTCAGGAGCGGTTAAACCGTCTTCTCAAAGAGGAAAACGCAAACAAAAAGTGATAGAGGATATATATTGAGACATCGAATTGAGAAATGTCTGAAAATCACTCTCGTAAGCCACTCGGTCACCTCTCCTTGATTACATAGCCAATTATACCATACAGGGCATCTTTGACCGGATGATTCTTGGCAGGCTTCTCTCCTATGTAGTATGATTGCCTTACTTTGCTTGGTTTCAGGAGCAGCCTTTGATTTGGTTCAAGTTTATTCTCTGCCTGGCCGTTGTCTTATTTGCCGGAACAAAACTAGCTAAATATGGGGATGCTATCGCCGAGAAGACGGGTTTGGGACGGATATGGATAGGGCTGGTGCTTCTTGCTGCTATCACCACCATGCCGGAACTTGTCACTGCAGTCAGTTCTGTAGCACTGGTTCACTCGGCTGATTTAGCTTTGGGCACGCTTTTGGGAAGTTGCTGTTTCAATCTCTCTATCCTGGCTTTACTGGATATTCTCCACTCGCGCACCCCGGTTTTGTCCGTGGCAAGCCCGAGGCATGTGATAACGGCTGCCTGGGGAGCATTGCTCATTGCTCTTGCTGCCGCAAGCATAATCGCTGGTGGCAGGTTTTCTTTTTTGGGCTTGGGTTGGGTGGGCATCCCAAGCATTGTTATCCTTATACTGTATTTGCTGGGGATGTGGTGGATATTCCGACGCGAACGTGGTCAGAAATTGCAGGCTGCTCCAACTACCTCCCTCCAATACGATAAGTTTACTACAAGAACGGTGTGCATCAGATTTGCTCTGGCAGCGGCAGCAATTATTGCTGCTGGTATATGGCTGTCATTCATTGGCGATGAAATCAGTGAGGCTACTGGTTGGGGTGGCACCTTTGTCGGGACTTTATTTCTGGCGATTACTACCTCGGCGCCGGAGTTAGTGGTTGCTATTACAGCTCTCCGTATGGGTGCCGTAGATTTGGCAGTGGCTGATATATTAGGCGCCAATATGCTCGATATTGCTATCATTGCCCCGGTCGACCTTGCCTATGGTCAAGGATTTATTCTTTCCTCAGTATCAAGAAGTCATCTTATTATTGCCGCCGTGGCAGTGATGATGAGCTTTCTGGTTATTGTCGGGCTGAGGTTTCGGCAAAGGCGCAAAGTTTTTCGAGTAGCTAGCTGGTATGCCCCAGCTTTAATCGTGCTCTATATTCTTGGCGCTTATGCCTTATTTAACTCAGGAATTGGTTTGTGATACACTATTTAGAATTAAGCAGCCCCTGTAGCTCAGAGGAGAGAGCGCTGGCCTCCGGAGCCAGGTGCAAGGGTTCGAGTCCCTTCAGGGGCAGTTTGTAATTAGGCTGTTTAAAAATGTAGTTGCCCAATTTATTTTACCCCACAAAATCATAGGTTTGGTTGGGTGAGAGTGTATTGGGCGACGGGGTCTGATAAATCGGGCAGCTACAAAAACCCCAACATTGAACGGGAAATCAAAATTAAACAGCCTCTGTATGATAAGGAGGTGTTATGGCTGAGCTTCTTGAAGTAAGATGGCATGGCAGAGGAGGGCTGGGAGCGGTGACTTCGGCGGAGCTAGTTGCCCGTGCTGCCATAAGCG
>JAUWFX010000109.1 GCA_030606765.1 Dehalococcoidia bacterium | reverse complement strand
GAAGTTGCCTATAAATCCAGTTACTTGTTTTACTTTGGACGAGAGATAAGTCTCGATCTTGGGATGGTTTTTAACTTGTTCAATAAGTAGTTTGTTTAACTTCACTGCCTCTTGATTCGTGGGAAAAAGTTTATGAATACTGCGGAGAGTCCCCCCAAGTTCTGGCTCCTTCTCCACTAAATGAACATCAAAACCCTGCCTGGCCAGGTTTAAGGCTGCCTCCATTCCAACAATTCCTCCACCAATCACCAATGCTGAAGGAGTTACCTTGATTTCAATCTCCTCCAATGGCTCCAGCAACCTGGCTTTGGCCACTCCCATCCTTATAAGGTCTTTAGCCTTTTCCGTAGCTTTCTCAGGCTCATGCATATGCACCCAGGAGCATTGGTCTCTTATGTTAACAAACTCGAAAAGGTATTTGTTTAAGCCTACAGCTTCGCAGGCAGACCTAAAGAGCGGCTCGTGAGTCCTAGGTGTACAAGAAGCTACTATGACGCGGTTCAGATTGTGCTCCTGAATCCCCTTCTTAATTGCTGATATCCCCTCTTCAGAGCAGGTGTATAGATTACGCTCAGCATGCACGACATTAGGCAATCCCTTTACGTATTCCACCACTCCAGGAACATCTACATATGCCCCTATGTTCCTGCCACAATGACAGACAAAGACTCCGATACGGGGCTCTTCCATCTCAACTACCTCCCGCTATAGCTTCAGCAGCTCTGCCTGCCGCCCCCGAGGCCTGGGTTACAGAATCCGGGATATCACGTGGACTGTGGACATAGCCGCAAGCAAAGATGCCAGGCTTTGTAGTATCCAGAGGTTGCAAGAATCCACCTGGAGTCTTCACAAAGCCATTTTCATCTAACTCTATACCTAATATTTCTGCTAGATCCTTTGTGATTTGAGGAATCATCGCTTGAGCAAGAACCACTATTTCTGCCTCAAATTTCTTTATTTCCCCAGTAGTTGTATCCTCATACCAGACAATGGGGTTATCATTCTTGCGATTAACCTCGATCCTGCCAGGGCGACTCCTGATATAAGTCGCATTGTATTCCTTTTTAGCCCTGGCAATGTATTCTTGGAACCTTTTACCCACAGCTCTCATATCCATGTAGAAAATGGTGGATTTTGTCCCTGGGTGATGCTCGAAAGCCAGCATTGCCTCCTTGGTGGCGTGCATGCAGCAGACACTGGAGCAGTAAGCTTTATTCCTGAAATCGCGAGAGCCGACACATTGGATAAAAGCTATATTCTCAGGTATCCTGCCATCCGAAGGACGCTTCAGTTCTCCCATAGTGGGTCCGGAGGCAGCAGTCAACCTCTCAAATTCCATGGCCGTGATGACATTCTTTATCCTTCCGTAACCATATTCCTCAAGTTTTGAGACATCGTAGAGGTCCAGTCCACTAGCAACTACGATAACGCCAACATCCAGATCCACAATCTGGTCAGCCATATCATGAACGATTGCCTTAGCTTCGCAAGCGTTTTCACATCCCTTACATTCGAGCTTCTCTGTGATTCGTAGGCAGTGATTGGGATCTCTGACGTTTTTCTTAGGCACTGCCTGAGGGAAAGGCAGATAGATAGCCTTCCTTTGAGATAAATTAATGTTAAACTCATCGGGCACCAGGATGGGGCAAACATTTATCCGTGTGATAGCATCCTTCGGGCACTCTTCCATACACTTCCAGCAACCGGTGCAATCCAAGGGAGTATAGATTGGCTTCTCACAGTTACATTCCTCCGCCTGTTCCATGGAACAGGTTATACCTATAAAAACCACGCCCTCTTTACTAAAAACACCTAGTTCTTCAAGTTTATCTAAAGCCCTTTCGTCACATCCCCTGGCAACAAGCCCGAATTTTCTCTCAGGCCACTTATCCTTAATCTGCCGAACAAAAATTGCCAGGTTATATCGGGGCTCCAGTTCCAGTTCTTTAAGCTCGTCCTTAGTTGTAAAAAGATAAGGGCTTACATGTCCCCATCTTTTTCGAAGCCCAATGATGCCATCATAGCCTTGGTCTAAGACTTCCTCTGCTTTCGCTATTATGTTTTCCCTATCTAAAATTTTCTCTGCTTCCGTTATTACGGTTGTTTCCTTCTCAGCCATGTTTATCACCCCTTGTAGACTTTCACAGCGCAGACTTTAAACTCGGGGATTTTAGCTTCAGGGTCAATGTTGCTGCTGGTAAGCTCATTGGCGGGACATTCAGCAAAGTGAAAAGGTATGAATACCACTCCTGGGAGAATTCCATCCGTAACGAAAGCCTTTATCTCAATTTCGCCTCGCCGTGATTTTACTTTTACCTTTTCCCCCTGTGCTATCGAGAGTTTTTTCGCATCTTCAGTATTGAGTTCCACAAAACCGGTAGGGAGTTCCCTCTCCAGGATAGGAATCCTGCGAGTCATAGTCCCAGTATGAAACTGAAACATTAACCTACCCGTAGTCAAGATAAAAGGATATTCCTTATCTGGTAATTCAGCAGGCTCTTTATACTCAATGGCAAAGAACTTTCCCTTACCTCTGGTAAAGGCATCCTTGTGAAGGAACTTAGTTCCGCGATGTCCTTTCGAAGGGCATGGCCAAGCCAGAACCTCTCCATCATCCAATCGCTCATAGGAAATACCGGCATAACTGGGGGTAAGCTGTGCGATTTCCTTCATAATGTCTTGAACTGACTTATAATCAAATCCTTTGCCCCCCATTTTTTGGCCAAGCTCACCCACTATGAGCCAGTCCGGCTTAGAATCACCTATGGGCTCTATCGCCTTCCTTACTCTTTGAACTCTTCTATCCGTTGCGGTAAAAGTGCCTTCCTTCTCAGCGAAGGAACAGGCTGGCAATATCACATGGGCGAACTGTGCCGTCTCAGACAGGAATATATCTTGTACCACCATGAAATCGAGAGAACTGAGAGCCTTCTTTAAGTGATTTATATCCGGGTCAGAAAGCATGGGATTCTCTCCCATTATATACATTGCTTTAAGCGAACCATTAAGAGCAGCATCTGGCATCTCAGTAACAGTGAGTCCTACCTCTTGTGGTAGCTTAACCCCCCACGCTTTTTCAAATTTGGCTCTTGCCGTCCCATCTGTGACTGATTGATAGCCTGAGTAAACATTTGGTAGAGCACCCATATCACAGGCACCCTGAACATTGTTCTGCCCGCGAAGCGGGTTTACCCCTGTTGACTCGCGACCAACATTCCCGGTGAGCATTGCCAGATTGGCGCAAGATTCCACGTTATCAGTGCCGGTGGTATGCTGCGTTATACCCATGGCATATAGGATGCTCGCTTTTTTGGCTTCGCCATAAGTTCGAGCTGCCCTCTCCAAAGCAGCCTGTTCAACTCCGGTTATTTCGCACACTCTCTCTGGTGGGTATTCTTTCACTTTCCTTTCCAATTCCTCAAAGCCTTCGGTACGCTGGGCAATGAAATCCTTGTCAGCCAAATCCCAAGAAAGGATGAGATTCATAATGCCATTAAGCAGGCAAACATCCGTTCCTGGCTTATGCTGAAGATAAACATCAGCAAACTCAACTAGAGGTGTACGGCGCGGGTCAGCCACAATCAACTTGGCACCCTTTTCCTTGGCCCGTAGAACCCTCGAGCTTATGAGGGGATGCTGCTCAATCGTGTTAGTTCCTATAGCGAAAATACAATCCGCACCTTCCACTTCCGGTACGCTGTTTGTCATCGCTCCACTGCCAAAAGACTTGACTAAACCCAGCACCGTCGAGGCATGACAAAGTCGAGCACAATGGTCAACGTTATTTGTGCCAATGACTGCCCGTGCAAATTTCATCAGGACAAAATTTTCCTCATTGGTACACTTAGCAGATGAAAGGACACCTACGGAATCAGGGCCGTGTATTTGCTTTATCTGGCTTAGCTGTTTACTCACGATGTCTAAAGCTTCATCCCAGCTTGCCGGTTCAAATTTGCCATCTCTTTTTACCAAGGGTGACTTGAGCCGGTCAGGGTGGTTGACAAAATCTGCTGCATTTCTTCCCTTTATACAAAGCTTTCCTTCACTTATTTCGTCGGTCTTGCAAGGAACCACTCCAGCTATCTCATTATCCATAGTCTGGAGATAAAACTGACAGCCACAGCCACAGAAAGGACATACGGTTAATACAAAGTCACTATTCATTTCCTTCCCTCCCTCTTGGCTGCAGGTTGTTTCTTCTCGGCTTTGGGTTGCTTGCGCACTGCTTGCACGAGTTTCTTTTTCGTCTCCGCATCTAAGCCTGGAATGATTTCAAAAACCGACTCAGGAGGTTGACGCCGCATAAGCTGGTGGATAGTACGCAGAGGTATACTCATAGGACAAGTCTCTTCGCACATACCACAGTTAATGCAGTTATCGCCAACGCGATAAGCCCTTATTATGTGAAAGAGAGGAACAGCAGGAGGTATTTCCCCGGGCGTGATCCACTCTGGATCTTCTAGTTCAGTTTTGTCATAAATCCATACAGGGCAGACATCACAGCATCCGAAGCACTTTATGCATCTGCTGAGTTCTCTCTGCCAAAAATCTATCCGTGATTTCTCGTCCATCAAGGCTACCCGCTGGGGCAATGTTTCAGGCTCCCTCCCCTCTCGCTCCTCCGGAGGAAGTTCAGTAAAACTTCGCCTTTCAAAGGCAACGTTGGTCATGGCCTGCTTTTCCTTATTTTCTTCAACGCAAGCCTGGGCACAGTCACCACACTGGATGCAACTCGCCTCGTCTATCCTAATCCTGTCAACCCAAATTTCACCCTCAAACTCCTTTGTGTCAGTTAACTCCATCTGAGAGCATTCCCCGCAGCCGGTGCATTTATCCCAATCAACGTACGTCGCCTTCTTCTTAACCTTGACCTTGAAATTTCCTACTTCGCCTGAAACCTTTTCAATTTCGGAATAAGTTAAGAGTTCTATGTTAGGATGCTGGCTTGCCTCTATCATCTTGGGGGCAAGAATACACATGGCACAATCATTAGTGGGGAAGGTCTTATCCAGTTGTGCCATTCTCCCCCCGATGCTGGGCGTCTTTTCCACCAAATATACTTTAAAGCCCATATTAGCCAGGTCAAGTGAGGACTGAATCCCAGCGATGCCACCACCGATTACTAGTATTGATTTACGTCCGTTTTCACTGTTACTCATTATTTTGATATGATTACCTTTTCCTTAATAGCATTTGCTACCAGGCTTGCCAAATCCATTATCTCAATACTTGGCATTGACCGCTTTTCCTCTCCCTTATCTATCATGGCACATCTAAAATGGGTTTGACATTTGGGGCAGCATGTTATAAGCGTCTCAGCCCCGGTTGCGGTTGCCTCAGACAACCTTTCCGCCCGTAGCATGTTGGAGCATGAGTCACAATTAGTCCAAGCACTGGTGCCACAGCAAATAGAATCCCATCTACTATATTGCATCTCGACAAATTCTATGCCGGGAATAGATTCAAGTATCTTTCGAGGGGCATCATAGACACCCAGATGCCTTCCCAACCTGCATGGATCTTGATAGGTCACCTTTTTTTTCACTTCATTAAACTTCAACCCATCCTTTTCTATTCTCTCCGCCAGAAATTCAGAGATATGTTGTAACTCACAACCTACATCAAAGCCGAAATTTGGATAATCCAACTTGAATGTTCGGTAGCCTTCAGGGCAGGAGAAGATTATTTTCTTCACGCCGGCTTCTTTTATTTGGGTGGCATTGTGCTCGGCTAGTTTCTTAAATGTTTCTATATCGCCAGTCCAAAGCGCATCATGACCACAGCATTTCTCATTAGGAAGCAGCTTGGGCTCAATCCCCAGCAAGTTCAAGGTCTTGAGGCTTGCCTTGGTTATGTCAAGAGGACTGAATTCGATATCCTCAAAGATGGGTTCAAAATATGGGGCACACCCAACCCAAAAAAGAACATCGGAGTCATCAGAAGTACGATATTTATCAGATAGCCATTCCAATCTCTTTTGCTTAATAGCAGGGCTTGTCATAAGCCTCGCCAGAGATTGCAGTTGCCCAGAGTGGGCACAAACACCATGCTGCCCATTGTCTTGGGCTATACTTCTGGCTTTCCGTACGAAGATGGGAAAGTCAACATCACTGGGACATTCCTGTTGGCAGGTA
>JAUWFX010000103.1 GCA_030606765.1 Dehalococcoidia bacterium | reverse complement strand
GCCTTGGTAGGCCATTACCCTACCAACTAGCTAATCAGACGCAAGTCCCTCTTGGAGCACCCTAAGGCTTTAATAACCAAGCATTTGCTTCATTACCACATAGGACATTAGCTCGCCTTTCGGCAAGTTATTTCCTACTCCAAGGCAGGTTACTTACGCGTTACTCAGCCGTTCGCCACTAGGTTACAATCCGAAGACCATAACCCCGTTCGACTTGCATGCATAAGGCGCACCGCCAACGTTTATTCTGAGCCAGGATCAAGCTCTCTACTCAAAACCTTCCTTCCACTATTCAATTGTTAAAGTACCACTACACCAATATTCTACAGGAATCCTTCTTCCTCTGTCAAGCCTTGTGGCGTGGGGGGTTGTGTTATTTAATTGGGGGAGAAACTCACCCCGGCTAAATTCGGTCTCTCCCACGATTCCTCCCAATCATTTTTATCATAACGCAAAATTCTCAGTTTAAGCAAATTATCTGCTCTCTCTTTTGTCCAGCTCATGCCCTGTCTCTTAAACCTACGACCGATGACTATATCGATATTTTTCTCCATGGCACCGGAGCTAGAAACCAGCACTCTTTTTGCCTCCGCTCTGTCTTTCAGAGACATAGAGCCATACAAGCCATCGAAGTTGTTCTCAATATAGCTAGCCAGATCAGCTATCTTCTTTTTCTTCTCATTATCCTCACAAAATAGGCGAGCCAACAATACCTGTATCCAGCATCTCCTTGCCCTTGCCGCTGTAGAGATAACCTGCTAGCTCAGATACCAACTTTGGTTGGTCAGTGAAGGTTTGGTTTATCTTCACCAATATATGCCGCTAGTCTATCTGGTAAGTAGCCATAAAGTAAGGACCTTAGGACCGATGGGAAAGCCCTCATCCCCCATGACTTTCGGGTCTATGCTAAAGTCCAAGACGGTAAGAGTAAAAATGACCATTTCCAAGCAATGCTTGAGAAAGCTAAGGAGCGGGGCTTTCAGCCAAGGTTTGTGCTATTTGATAGTTGGTATGGCAGTTTGGGGAACTTGAAGAAAATCCGAGGTTACGGGTGGCACTGGCTAACAAGGCTGAAAAGTGACCGTTTGGTTAATCCCGATGGTGAAGGCAATGTTCCTATCAAACAGGTAGAGATTCTCCCAGAGGGACGGATTGTACATCTGAAGGGATACGGCTTCATCAAAGTGTTTCGGACAGCCTCTCAAAATGGGGACGAGGAATACTGGGCGACTGATGACCTTCAGTCAGATGGATGAAGCCACCCGTGATGAATTAGAGGGACAAGGTTGGGGGATTGAGGTGTATCATCGGGGGATCAAGCAATGTTGTGGTATTGAACGAGCGCAAGTGCGGAAGGCAGTAGCACAGGAAAATCACTCCCTCTATGCGCTGCGAGCATTTCTACGTTTGGAAGTGGAGAAGTTGCGAACAGGGATCAGTTGGTATCAGGCAAAACTACCAATTATTCGGAGGCGATACAGACTTATCTGGCTCATCCTACCTATAGTCTTGTCCCAACTGCGTAAGTCCTAATTTTATTACTTTCTCCCTTTAAATCTTTCCTCCTCAAGTTCCCCAGCCTCGCAATACTTGAGCATCTACTGAGGCATTCCTCAAATAAGCAGCAGCAAAATTAATCTCGACCTCCCAGGATGACTATGCCCACGTTGAAATAGCTCGAGAGCCCACCTAAATTGTGAGCTAATCCGAGCTTTGGATTCTTTATTTGTCTTGGTCCTGCTTTCCCTTGAAGTTGCTTATAAAGTTCGTACATCATCCTGAGCCCACTAGCTGACAGGGGATGACCGAAGGATTTGAGACCACCATCAGTATTGATCGGCTGTTCACCTTCAAGAGTAAATCTGCCAGCTTCAACATCCTCAATTGCGTGTCCATAAGAGCTAAAGCCAAGATCCTCATAGGTTAAAAGTTCGGTACTGGAGAAGCAATCATGTAGCTCGGCATGAGTTATCTCCTTGCGGGGATTCTTTATCCCAGCCTCGGCATAGGCTGCTTGAGCAGCATGAACAGTTTCCGGGAAGTTCACCTCACTCTCCCCTGGACTCATAAGACTATTATCGCCGGCAAGAAAAGCCTGACCCGCACCATTAACTATTGTCGCCGCCTTTACCAAAACATAGTCACTCCTCAATGTCTTAGCAATCTCAGGGGTAGTTACAATGGCAGCAGCTGCACCATCGCTTAAACCACAGCAATCGTACAAGCCTAATGGCCACGAAATCATGGGGGCATTTATCACGTCCTCCTCAGTTATTTCCCGATGGAGGTGAGCCTTTGGGTTCAGCATGCCATTATGGTGATTTTTGACCTCAACTTTTGCCAGGACTCTTTTAAATCTTTCGTAGCTTAAGTCATACTTATGCATATATCTAGTAGCAAAGTGGGCAAACGCATTAACCGGTGGTAAGTCAAACTCCACCCCCGAAATATCAAATGGACTAGGTACAACCTTACCAAATCCACCATAATGATCCATCAACTTCTCAGTCCCACTCGCCAGGACAATATCATATCTTCCAGAAGCCACTCCGTAGCAAGCATTTCTAAAAGCATCAAGTCCCCCACAACAATAATTCTCCACACGAGTAATAGGAACGTAGTCTAGCTTTAACCATCTGGCTAACATAGACCCTGTTTCCCCGCTGTGTAGTAAGCCTTGCCAGGCCGCTTGTATGTCTTTTGGTTCCACCCCAGCATCATCAAAGGCTTCGTAGCATGCATCAACCGCCATATCCTGAGCGCTCTTATCCCAGTTCTCACCAAATTTGCAACAACCCATGCCTACTATGGCTACTTTATCCTTTATGCTTCCCATAATATTTCCTCCTTTGAATCAAGCTCTTATCGGAACTGCTTTCCAGAAATAATTGTGAAGCCCCATATTCTCTCTATAGAATATCTTCCTGAAGCTCATTTCAACCTCCATCCCCGCTTTGACTTCTTCAGCCACACGATCCGTCATATAACATACCATCTGCCCTCCACCGTCAAAGTTTACTACAGGAACAACGATGGGAGTATCTATCGAACTATCTACATAATCCATAGAGAACGTAAGAATAGTTCCTTTCTTATCAGCAAGTCTTACCCCTTCGAATTGGTCTTTAGCATGACATTTAGAACAAACTCTTTGGGCAGGGTATTGGACCGTGCCACAAGCCTTGCATTTAACAGCATGCAAACGCAAGATCTGATTGCGTTCTCGCCACAATGTTGTTGGTTGTATTTGGTCAAAGTGGTGGGTAATGTAAGGTTCAAGACCTGGATTCAAGAGCCCTCGCCAAAGCCAGTAAGTTTTATAGTCAGGTATCATTCTTTTAGTCTCAAGGTGTTTCTTCATTCCTCTTCTGGAGCTATTCTCCTGCATCCTTTTAATCTGGTCGGTTACTCTGAAGGCAAAGGCATCACTACCATCACCATAGCTGGCTAGCAGAATAAGCTCACCAGGTTTAGCCTCCTCTAGTGCAGCTATAAATAGCATGAGTGCATATGGGACGCCAGTATTGCCCATAAGGTTAAAAAAACCATCTTGCAACTGCGTGTTGGCATCAAACCCTAGACTCCTTGCTACCTCGGTAGCCCTTCTTGCGTTAGGAGCATAAACGGCGATTTTGGCAAAATCTTTTGGAACAAGGTTATTCTCCTTCATGAGTCCCGAGATTGTTTCTTTAATTACGCGTTCGTATCCTTCTACCTCAGCAAATCGAGGGTGTACAGTCCGTAGGAAGGTATCGCCATCGGCACGCCAAACATCCATTATTTCGTCAGAGGTGGAATAACTTGCCTCCAGATTAGCTATTACGTCCAAATTCCCGACAAGGAGAGCTGCTGCACCATCACCGCAACTCTGATCAAAGGCCGACATTGGAGTGCCCTGGCGGCGATCAGCCGCTGCTACTATTATCTGCTTGGCTGAGCCAGCCTTAGCCGAATCTAGGGCAAGCTTCAAAGCAGCAGTCCCTGCTTTTAAAGAATTGGCAAAATCAGCAGTGAGAATGTTATGACGAAGGTCTGTGGCAGCAGCTACAATTCCCGCAGCTTGCTTCTCCTTATAGGGTGAGGTAGTGGAGGCAAAAAATAAACCATCTACTCCCCCTCGGTCTACCCCTTTTAAGCAATCAATAGCTGCTGCTGCCGCCATAGTTACACTATCCTCATCAAAGTTGCATACTGCCTTCTCGCCCTTCAGCCCGCTGGTTATTGCTGCTCGATCTAGCCTCCACCAGGGTACATAAGCGCCACATGAAACAATGCCAGACATATTCACCTCCTTGAACCGATTATACTGGTTAAAAAGGAGCTAAGTCAACCATATTGGTTTATGGGTTACTGTCAAGATTTGGTAGGTTGAATTTCTGGGTGACTGACATAATTTACACTTCTGTTATTGCGGAGGCTGAGATACATGGGTAACACTCATGGTATGTTTAGTGGTAATAACTTACCGTGAGGACTTACCGGAATGAGAAAGTCAGCCAGCTTCCACTTCCTTAAAAGAAAACCAATTGTCCCGACCTGTCGAGAACAGACAGATAATGGGAGTGAATTCGCCCTGGAATTGGAAAAGGCTACCGCCAAGTTAGGTATTCAAAGGTACTTCTCGAGGGTGAAAACCCCTAAGGATAACCCGGAGATAGAGAGGTTCAATGAGAACTTAGACTATGAATGGCTTATTGAATATAACTTCAACCGTCCGCACCAATCTCTTGCCTATCTTACTCCTGTAGAGTATATTGATAAAGAACTTGCTAAAATCCGTAGTCCAGTGTTACCTATGTGGTCAGCCAGGACAAACGTGTGTGTATCGTTATTATATATGATAGAATATTTCCGGGGAATACATATAAAGAACACTTTCATCCCCATCTTAAGTTATGAAATCACTTGATAGCATATTCAATGTATTGGCAGAAGAGGGATTAACCACCCTGGAAATTTTCTATAATAGGCAGCAAGACAAATTCACACTGAGGGGGATGAAGGAGTGGGAGGAAAGCGTAAAGTGGAATAAATATATGGTTGAATTTACTCATGAGGATATTTTGACGGATGATTACAGATCAGTAGGTACAAAAGCATTGGTGAGAGTTTTCTCTAACCTGGGTTTAGAAGATTACTTGAGGAAAATCGAAAACCTTTTGAGAGAGGGTAAACACCACGGCATCGAGTTTTATCATAACCACAGATTGAATATAAGGGTAATGTATTGTAAGAGTGTTAATGCTCTTGGAATAAGAAACAAGCGACATGCGATTCGCGCCGGTGGAATACGGAGACACGCGCCAGACGAGCCCGAGATAGATGTTCTCATGGATGGACTGAATCTGGCTAGAGCCATGGCATACAAAAATGCCTTAGCCGGTATCCCTTATGGCGGCTCAAAGATACTTGTCCAGTGTGCCCCGGTTGATCTTAGTGATTTTGAAGTCTTGGGATTTCTCGCCTACATAATCGACAGAACCCGCTCGTTTACCGGGCCTGATATAGGATTTGAACCAGCAATGACTGATATTATGCGACAAAGATTTACCAACTCTATTACTGGCGGCACAAAAAGTCCGTTAGGTCCCACTGGCGGCGTCACCGCCTACGGAGGGTATTTAGCTATAAAGGAGGCGAGTGATTTTGTTTACGGCAGCCCTAGCCTGGCTGGTAAGCGGATAGCCATTCAAGGGTTAGGCGCATGCGGTTACCCGCTTGCCGAATATCTTTTAAGGGAAGGTGCTACTCTCATAGTTAGTGACATAGACAGGTCACAGATTGATAAACTACAACGAGCTTGGAATACCGATGTTGTCAAATCGGTCCAGCCTGAGGACATCTATGCGGTGACTGCTGATATATTTTCGCCCTGTGCCCGAGGTGGCATAATAACTGAGGATATGATAGACAAATTCAAGTTTGATATCATAATGGGGCTGGCTAACAACCAAATCAAAGCCACCAGCCGATATGAAGAGATAGAAATAGCCAGGCAGTTGGCCAGGGGAGGTATTCTCTTTGTCGTCGAATGGACGTATAATATTGGTGGGGTTCTCGCCGGTTGGGCAGAGTATATATTCGGGGAAGAAGCATCTTTTGCTAAAATAAAGCCCCGGATAGAGTTAATCTGTGGAGACAATCTAAGAAAGTTGCTAGATGAAGCAAAGAGAGTAGATAAAACACCGACAGAGCTGATATATGACAAAGTTGAAAATGCCCTCTATCTGGGAATTCCGTTTAATAAATTGTTATATGAAGAAGGTGTAGATATAGGTTAAATATAATATAAGTTGAATAGCTATGAATATGAAAGGAGGTTTTGGCTTATCAGGTAGGGAATTTTAACAGGATTTTAATATTTACCTGTTATACTGATGATCAAAGGTCGAGGTTTTCCGGCAGCTTTTCGGTCTCGCTTTTGTCCGAGGTTATGCTGCGCAGGGAAACAGAAGATGTGCCTGCCCGAAATTGAGCTGGCAGGCAAAATGAAACAGCCTAGTGGCTGAAGGGGGGGTGAAAGCAAGGAATTAAGTATCTCATAGAAAACGCTGGAGACGATTGTGGGCTGTGATCGGTTTCCGGTTTTCACCGGGACAGGCTCCAGTGGAAGGATTTTCAGACAGCCTTAACATCTAAAGAAAGGAGGGA
>JAUWFX010000083.1 GCA_030606765.1 Dehalococcoidia bacterium | reverse complement strand
TGGCTGTAGGTGAGCCACCTCTTTGGACATGTCCCAGCACACAAATTCGGTACTCCAGCCTTAATCTCTCCCATACTTGTTGAGCAATTGAAAACGCACCGCCTGCCTCGTCTCCTTCAGCAACTATCACAATAAAGGATTTTTTACCTCTCTTGAAGCTGCGCCTTATATCAAGGCAAAGCTGTTCTATTTTTGTCTCTGATTCCGGAATCAAGATATCTTCGGCTCCGCCAGCAATTCCTACTTCCAGTGCAATAAATCCCCTACTCTTTCCCATGACCTCGATGAAAAAGAGGCGTTGTAGCGAGCCTGCAGTATCTCTAATCTTGTCTATCGCATCCAAAGCAGTATTTATGGCGGTATCGAAGCCAATAGCATAGTCAGTGCCATAGACATCGTTATCTATAGTGCCCGGAATACCAATCACCTTTACATCTCCGGCTTCAGCCAGGGCTACTGCACCGCGAAAGGTGCCATCCCCGCCTATAGTTATCAATCCCTCGATGCCTTCCCGTTGGAGAATTTCATTTGCCTTCTTTATGCCTTCCGCGGTCTTCATTTCCTCACAGCGAGCTGTTTCTAAGAAAGTACCCCCACGGTAGATAGTATTGGCTACCGACCTGCTGCCTAACTTTACAAAGTCCTCCTCCAATATACCGCAGTACCCTCGGCGAATTCCCACGACCTCAAGCTTACGGCTAACCCCACAGCGGACGACAGCTCTGATGCAGGCATTCATCCCCGGAGCGTCACCGCCGCTGGTCAACACGCCAATCTTTTTCATAATACTTTCCGGTTTAGCTTCTATTCTACCATGAACCGTAGAGCTATTTCATTGACTTTGTAGAAAGCCTGCGGCACCCGAGTTGCCCGGGCAGAAAAAGCCCTCAGTATTCTCAATGCTTTGCTATCTGCCTCCCTTAAACCTTGTAGCTATCTCGGTAATACACCAGCAAGTATAGCTCTCTAAGCAGGTCAGACTCGTTGTGCTTTATGATTTGCTGCAAATAGTTATCATCCTCTGTGTAAAGGAACCTTTGCCATAGCAAGGGGACGTCCTTGCCACTTATCACTGGCTCGTTAAAATAGTGCTCCGCGTGAGAAAATAGCTCGTCCAGCTTAGGCCACTTGAGGTAAAGTGCCTCGGCTTTTTCCTTCCAGGGCTGAAATAAGTCTATCCCTTCTATATCGATCCCTTTAGCTTGAAGAAATCCCTTCTCGAAGGAGAGATTATAGGCGTAAAATGGCCTGGGGAGCGTCGGAACGAGTTCAGCAAGCTGAGCGATAAACGGCGCTTCTTCTTGCGAACTGCGGCAAATTATCTCGAGGCGGCTCCCTTGAATATAGCCGAAAAGCACTATTTCATCCTGGTCCATATCAAGGCCAGTGGTCTCTAGGTCAATCAAGGTTCCTTGTGGAATACCTAACATTAACTCTCGGCTGTATGAGGTAATCATGCCTGCATCTTCTTATTTTTTCCAGTATTATTATACAAGCCAGATTACACCAAAGATAGCATAATAAGGTAAAATTTATACTGAGTGGCTTAGCATGGATTTACAAGGCATAGGCAAGATTCTAATTCTCGGCGGAGCTTTTCTCGCCTTCCTCGGTTTGCTATTGTTCTTCTGGCAGCGAATTCCTTTCTTAGGAAAGCTTCCCGGCGATATATTTCTGCAAAGGGGGAGCTTTCAGTTTTTCTTCCCCATAGTAACCTGCATCATAATTAGCGTTGTGCTTACCATCATTCTGAACTTTGTCTTCCGTCTATTCAGGTAAATGCCAGAGCGGCATAACAGATAATAAGAAGAGCGAGCTCCAAATTTTGAAGCTCGCTCCTGAATATCGCTATTCAGTTTTAAATCACCCCTACTCTTCCACTTCAGCTTCCGGCTGAATTGGCGTTGCCCCTTCTTGGGAGCCTAGCCTTACAGACGAAGAGCTCGGGGCTTCCAATTGCTCTCCAGCAACGTACCTTACCTCTCGAAACCACTTCCCCCCTTACGTTGTCGGGGAGCTCCGATGAGGAAACACCCATCGGCATAACCAGGCTTCTGTCCGTATCATGCCCCACCTCCTTGCTAGGCGTCGACCATCCTTGCCTAACAGATGTATTTTAGCATAATGCAGGGACTATGTCAAAAATGCAAGCGTGGAGTTTTTAATGTTCAAGCTCTGACAATACCGGTTCAACGAGTTGTACAAGACCACTTATAGCGCCTTCGATACTATAAGTACCTTCCACTGCATAGGCAGTGCTTCCGTAAATCAGGCGGTTGGGTTTGCCTTCGCTCCTGTCCCAGTGGATGCCAATCCACTTAGCGCTGGCAAGTAAATTGTTGTCGGTATCGTGCAGTTCTACAGGATATGCAAAAGCTGCTATCAGCATGATGCCTTCCTCGGGATGGAAAAACCTGGGCAGACCCGAGGAGTATTGCGCCAGGTCATCTAGCGGCAAAGGCTCCCCAAGCTCATCAAGTAATCCCGTTACATTTGTAGCCAGGTTTTCGATATCATTGACTGACAGAACGTTCCCGGGCATGATATCTGTACCACTGAGCCTGGTCAATAGAACGAATACCGCTGGTCCGTTTGTGCGACTTGTATCTGTTAATAGCCCTAAAGCACTATCGATGTTTATTGCCAACGGAAGATATGCATATCCTGCAGGAAGGGTCACTGCCTGCAACTTACTCCAGTACCTGCCCACCAGACCGATAGCTTTGCCATCTTCATCGGTTATTACTGCCCCTGATTCGCCAACCCAAACTTCTCCCTTTGCGACAACTCCCTGCGGTATACTTACCGAGAAGAATAATGGTGCTGTTTTTTCTGAGAAGCAGGCATTCGCCGGGCACTTCACGTATTTACTGGCTCCATCGACCCACCCCCGAACGTACACCCTCTGACTCTGGTTTGAGGCTAGGGATGAAGTGTCGCCGATTTCAGCCGTCGGTAAGTCGGCATCTTGCAATTGAAGCAGTGTGGCGCTGGTGCGGTAGTCTATTGCTTGAATAGATGCATTGAACCTGCCGTATTCGGGTGAGACCACTAATAGCTTGTCTGGGGTATATTCTTCATAGTCCAGGACAGTCAGCACGTGGTTGCCATCATCAACAACAATACCATAAGCTAACAGTATCTCTGGTTCACCACTTACCGTCCCTGGCTGCCATATTTGTACGGCATAATCATCCGCCTTATAAGACGGTAGCACCACAGTCAATATTACCACCAAAGCACCCACCAATACCACCACCAAGGCAATTAAAATGTACACCACTTTTGTTTTACTCACGTTCGCTGACACCTTTCTCCATCGTAATCGATCAAAAGGTCACTGCCCCTATTCTATTTTTTCAACGATTCTGCCTTCCTCTATCACTGTAATGCAGAAAGTCGAAAAAGGTTGCAATATTCGTGTTCTCTTAATTTTTCCATTGCCATTGCCAGATGGAGCAATGATTCTATCGTTCTTTGCTGAACAAGCTCATCGTTTAAACTATTGGGCAAGCGGAATCCTCCACAAATTCCAGTTAGCTGTCCCAAGGTTGCGCAGGCGGCCTCGAATTGTACTCCAAAACCACCAGCCGTTTGATATTTTGTTGCCAAAAGTATCTTGTATATAAATATAGTCATTGTTCCATGGATGAATACTGAGAGGATACGACATCCCATCATAAGCGTTGAACACAGATATCGGGCTGGTAAATCCCTGTTCCCAGTTGTCGTTAGTATTCCAATTCTCAAAGAATACGCTAGTATCGTTGCTCTCGACCAGTCTTGTCCCGACAGCCGCAGGCTCCCAGTGCCATACCCACCCCCCTGTATTTTGGTCGGACATGGCCATAGACCAACCACTTGCGAACCAGGCAATAGCATACCAACATTCATGGCCGGCAACATATGGAACTCCCCAATCCTGGGCTTGAAAGCTCGTCGTAGTGTCGGCCCATACATGAAATCCAAGCCCAGCTACGTAGAGTTGTCCGGATTGCAGGAAGTAGCCACTCCAGGGGTTGCCATTGGGGTCAGTACAGCTCTGATCAGTCCAACCATTGACCAACATCGCACTATATTGATTTTGGTTGTTACCGACTTGGGGCGCTAGCCACTCTGCAGCAATGTACCTGATTGTCTCTGAACTAGGGTCAGTCGGAGCGCAAATAGCGTATGTTCGCCCTAGCGACTGCTGCTGCAATTTAAAAGGGCCGCCGTTCTTCTCAACCGCATCGTTGAAAGAATTATGAACCTGTAAATACTCTTCTTTAGAAGCTCCTGGGCCACCGAGAACCGTAATTGACCATCCTTTAGGCAATTGATGGTTGCTGAGATAATCTGAAAACTTTGTCATAGACTCTTCGATGCTGCTGGAATCGTCAAGGATAGTTAAGACAACATCGCTAGAGTCCAGAGAGAATGTATTCTCTGAATTTTGAACGAAAATTACGGACTCCCCATTGATAAATTCAGGATATTTTTGATCTTTTTGATCTAGGGATACCGCTATTGTTGGAACCAACATGAGAAGTAGTAATAGAATAATTGAACTTATTCTTATGACTAATTTCATTTTTGCCCTCCTAACTTCAGGTGATTTGATATTTTTGATATTTACTGTTTCTAAGCTGAACTGCCGCTGCCTCTTCTTGGGAGCTTTGCCTTACAGACGAAGAACTCAGCGCTTCCATGTGCTCTCCAGCAACGCACCTTGACTATCGAAGTCAAATACTACTTACGTTGCCAGAGAGCTCCGGTCGGGAAACATCCAGCGGCATAACCAGACTTGTTTCTCTGTCATGCCCCACCTCCTTGCTGGAACAATTCTAATAATCTTACAAGAGCTGTTCTGACAGTATAGCTTAATATAATACAGTGAGACATGTCAAGAGTTCAAGTGTGAAGCTTTTAATGATTAAAAGTCTGAGAGACGGGGAAAATGTTATTATAGGTGCGAAAGGACCCGTCGATATGGATGTTTGTGAGCAGTTAAGGAGTAAGCTTAAGGAAGCTGTGGGGAGAAGCAAAACCGAAGGCATACTCCTATCAGGAGGGCTCGATACCGGCATTTTGGCTTTTGTAGCCAGGCCGAGCACAGGCTTCACAGTGGCGCTGAAAGACTCCCTGGCATCTGACCTGAGTTATTCAGAAAAGATTTCCCAGCTCCTGGGAATACAGCATAGGAAAATGGAATTCACTACGGAAGAAGCGCTTGCCACCCTTCCCCAGGTTATAAGAATACTGAAGACCTTTGACCTCGCCCTGCCCAACGACCTCTCCATATATTTTGCCCTTAAACTTGCCAGGGAGAATAAGATTAGCTCTGTTATGACCGGTGACGGAGCCGATGAGCTATTCGCCGGCTATTCTTATATGGCAGAGCTTCCTCCTCAAGACCTGGAAAGGTATATAAGAAGGCTTTCGCAAAACTGGCACTTCTCAGCTGGCTATCTTGGCAGGGCTTTGGGCGTTGAAATAAGGCAGCCTTTCCTGGATGAGGATTTTGGTCGCTTTGCCCTGGAAATAAGCCCGGAGCTCAAGGTCAAAGACGGGGTAGGGAAGTATATCCTGAGAAAGAGCTTTGAGGACTTGATTCCCCCGGAGGTAGTGTGGCGGAGGAAGGAGCCCATTGAGTACGGCTCTGGCTCCACTAAACTGCACGGAATAATAAACGCTATAGTCACAGACGAAGAATTCCAATCAGCAAGAAAAGAAGTTGACATAAAGTTTATAAACAAAGAGCACTTCTTTTACTGGCGTATCTATAACGAAATCGTGGGGGAAATTGCCAAGGCCAGGGACGATGAAATCAGATGTCCCTGCTGCGGAGCAGCCATGGGCATATACCACTGCCCAACTTGTGGTTTCTGTCACCCCCTGTCATGAAGCTCGCCCCCTCAGTGACTTATTCGACAATTAGAAGCTTAGATATGGTTTTGTCTGGTATATTTACCTTTGTCCGGTACAGCAGGTGTAAAACCACATTAGGCTCACCTGTATTCTCATCATATTCAAGTTGACAATAGCTTATTTGACACATTAGAATGAGCTTCACATAGCTTCAACAGACATACGGAAGTCCCATGACAATAAAGAGCCTTTCTGTGCAATCGTTTACTACGCTCAGTTCGACGTCAGCGTCTATTGGGCTTGGTGTGTCTCCAACTTCAGGGAAACTTAAATCCACTATTAAGAATATTAGGAGCATCGAGCCCGGGGAGATAAGAAAGCCGGGCTTATTATTTTTCTGAGGTTATTATATGCCGTATTTAGGCGAGCATGGTCTCCGCCTTAATATTCGATTGGGGATAACAAAACTAGCTCAAGGATAAAGGGACGAATTTAAATGTTAAAGGGCAAGAGCGTTCTTCTACGGCCGGTAAAGAGATCGGATATCTCATATTTTCTAAAGTGGTTTAACGACCCGGAGGTAATCCAGTATCTTACTTTGTATCTGCCGATGACTGAGATGGCCGAGGAGAAATACATCGAGGAATTGGGCACCACGAGGGCGAAAAGCGATGTTTCGTTTGTTATCGAAGTGATCGAAGGTGATTCAATTAAACCCATCGGCAACTGTGGGCTGCACGAGATTAACTCAAAAGACCACAATGCCAATTTTGGAATCGTCATAGGTGAAAAGGATTACTGGAGCAAAGGCTATGGTATTGAAGCTACTCGGCTGCTAATCAACTATGGCTTCCAACAATTGAATTTACATCGCATCTCATCGACTGCAGTCGCCTTCAACGAACGCAGTATTAAGTTTCACAAAAAAGTCGGCTTTCGGGAAGAAGGCCGTCTGCGGCAAGACATTTTCAAAAACGGGCAATATCATGACCTGCTACAGTTCGGCATCCTGAGGGAGGAATGGAGAGGATTGTGATGGGGGAGAGGAATTATATCAGCTCGTTCCATGACTCCCGCCTGCCGTGATAAAAGTGGTAGGCAACTTATTAATAGGGTGGGGATAAACACATACTTCGGCTCCGTAAACCTTCTTGATATTCGGCGCTGTGAGTATGTCGAGTGGCGTGCCTTCAGCGTAAACTTTCCCTTCATTTAGCATGACCATCCAAGCGCAGTATTGAGCAGCTAAATTCAAATCATGTAAAGCGATAATGACGGTCAGACTTTGCTCCAGGCAAAGGCTCTTGACCAGATTGAGAATCTCGACTTGATGGTTTATATCCAGATTGGCAGTTGGCTCGTCAAGGAGCATCGCCTTTGGCTGCTGCGTTAGTGCCCGGGCGATAATAAGCCTCTGTCTCTCTCCTCCTGAGAGCTCACCTACTCTGCGCTCGGCGAAGGATTGGGTATGCGTTGCCTCCATGGCCTGCCAGGCGATAGCCAGGTCCTGTCCTCCCTCGTAGCGAAGAAGCCCGAGGTGAGGCGTTCGTCCCATAAGCACCACTTCGAAAGCAGTGAAGGCCCCGGGCAGGGCAGGGCTTTGCGGCACCGTGGCAACAAGGCGGGCCAGTTCGTCGTGCTTAATAGTTTTTATATCGCGGCCGTCGATTAAGATACGCCCGGAGAATAGTTCTATTACCCGAGTCATTCCCTTGATTAATGTTGACTTCCCCGAGCCATTGGGGCCAACAAGCCCCAGTATTTGACCGGGCCCAGCCTTCATATTTACATTATGCAAGATGGCTCGATGGTTGTAGCCCAAGCTGACATTATCCAGTTCAATCATTCTTACTACCCGCTCCTCTCATCATTTTACCTATTCCTCTTGTCATTCTGAGCGAAGCGAAGAATCTCAAGACCCTTCACTTCGTTCAGGGTGACAGGCAAACAATTTAAAAGAAAGCGAGCCCCTTTCTTCTCCGCAATAGATAAAGAAAGAAAGGTGCTCCACAGAGAGCAGTAATTATTCCTACCGGAATCTCCGTAGGAGGAATTATGGTACGGGCTAAAGTATCGGCCAGGATGAGGAAGATGGCGCCAACCAGCGTGGATAGAGGGAGCAAAAACCGGTAGTCTGGCCCCCA
>JAUWFX010000077.1 GCA_030606765.1 Dehalococcoidia bacterium | reverse complement strand
TTACCTCATTACACAAACTGGGAATGTTGGGTTGTGACCATGCCACATTAAACATGCACCCTAAATGGTAGAAGTTGTGTGTTATTGCGCCCCCATAATCCAGATTAAGGTCCTGGACCACATCATAATAGGCGAGAATAGATACTTCAGCTTTGCCGATGCCGGGCTAATCGAGGAATATAACTCGGCCTTCTTAAGCCTCAAAGAGGGAAAAAGAACTTAAGCCAGAGTAGAATTGAATTTATTACTTAGCGCTTAAAGGCGACAAGAAAACTGCGCAATCCGTCACATTGTTAATTGCCTCATTGAGAGCATTGGCTGTATAATACACAACAAATCTGAAAGGAGGGTATCATGACTGACAGTGTTTATAAAATAATAACGTTGGTTGGCACCAGTACTGAGTCTTGGGAAAAGGCAGCAGCAGCAGCCGTTGAACAGGCCTCGAGGAGCTTGCGTGACATGCGCATTGCTGAGATCGAAGAGTTCGATATGCAGCTGGAGAATGGCAAGGTTGCCGCTTATCGTGTGAAGGTACGGATCTCCTTCAAGTATGCGGGCAAAGAAGCTTAAATAAACCAATACGGGTATTGCGTGTAGTTACTAAGGAACAAGGCCGCAGTAAAGGCCCCGCCCTAGTTCTTTAATATCTCTCATCTGGGATCATCATAGATAGAAGCTAAGGTCTCGTCATTTGATGCGACCCATTGCTAAAGAGGGATATATGAGTTGACGCAAAGCCAAGGTACTTTTTGTTGAACTTTTCATCGTATTGTTAACTCTGTTGTCCATGACACCTGAGGCAGACGTAGAACTAGAATAGAGCCACGGTGGGATTTGACAACCTTAATAAGCTACGTAACAATCTTAGCTTGTGCCTTTCGGCGTTTTCTGAGCCGGATTACCAAAGGCGGAATTCAGGACCAATCTATTCGCAGCAGGTCTCCAGTTCTATTCGAAAGGATATACCTTGCCCGTTTCCTTTCCCATTGCCTGCAACAATTCTTTACCCCTGGAGAAAATGGGAGAGGCTTCCTGAGGCGATTTGCGGACCATGGTTATTGACCCTGTGGGACACGTAGATGCACAGAGCCCACAGCCAATGCACTTATCCCTGTCGATGATGGTATGGTCATTTTCACTAAGGATGGCATTTACCTGACATCGCTCCACGCAGGTACCGCAGTTGGTACAGGTCTCCTGGTCTTTCGCTGCATAGTAATTTGACGTTACTATGGCTTTGAGATTACCGTATTTCGTGACGTTTGTTAACGACTTGCAGCAACAGCCACAGCAATTGCATATGAATGCCTTGTTGCCCGCGCTGTTTGTGGAGCAGTGAATCAGGCCATCCTCCTCGGCTTTCGCCAGTATTTTCTTGGCCTCTTCTTTGGAAATTTCCCGGCCGATTCCATTTTCAATGTAGAAATCCGCTGACGCTCCGAAACTCATACAGGCCTCCAGCAGCTTGTCACACCCCTTTTCCAGCATTCTAGCTTCTTTGCGGCAAATGCAGTCGGCAACGGCGAACCTGGTATGTGATTCGATAATCCGTGACACCTGTTCATAGGGCTGAATCTCTGTGCTCCCCTCTATCTCTTTCTCGACAGGGATAACGCGAAGTCCCCCTAATTTTCGATTTCGCTGTAAAGGTACCATCCCTTCCTCGAAGTACTTCTCGTAAAGTTTGATATTTTCCTGGGTCAGGTTATTCAACTGGAGTTCCCAGATTCCGACTACCCAGGGTATCAGGGCATAGTAAAGCTCGTCGTCAGGCGCTTTATAGCGCATTATTAGCCCCCTTCTTGACATCCCGTGCAAGGTTTCTCCCAGTTCAGTTTTATCCTTCCCTACCCTCTCTGCTATAGCCGCTACGTTTTCGGGAAAGGGTCGCAAGTGCAACATTATTTCGGCCTCATTGGGAGTAAATAGATGCTGTAGTATCTTCAGCTCTACGCCGCTTTCAGTTTTAGGGAATCCCTGGGGAAACATATCCAGTCTTTCGCGAAGTCTCTCATAAATGTTAGACATAGCAATCTCCTCTCACCTTAGACAAGAGTGAATTTTATCTTGAAATTATACTCTTGCCTGAGAAAAAATGTACTGCACCACTGAGGTATGGGGCAATGATATGACCTATGTATCCACCGACTAGGATCGGTTTTGTATCGCCGCCTGCAGGGCTCTATTCGGCAGGAATACGGCTGGCTATCAGGGGCAGGTAACGTTCATTTCGGTCGCTGTCCCAGCAGTGTCAGTCGTCATCGCCGAAGGATTTTCTGAACGAGGTTTTATTTATAGTGTGAACTCAGAATAGAGACTCTTAATATAAACCAATTACTGTTTGTACGATATATAATGTAATGTCAAGGGAAAACGCTGCGATGCCAGAAACTGGTGATTTCTATCTAAAAACAGTCAAAGACTGCTTCGAAGCTCTTAAAACGAGTGAAAAGGGTCTTTCGAACCCGGACGTTCAAAAACGGCTCACTCAATATGGTGAAAATCAGCTCATCACTCTGGCAAAAACACCTAAGTGGTTACAGTTCTTGCTGCAATTTAAAAATGTGCTTGTAATTATTCTCATCATCGCAGGAGTAATTTCCTTTGCCATTGGCAGTTTTCGCGGTGGTTCCATTATGTTCATAATTGTACTGATAAACGCGTTTATCGGTTATTTCCAGGAACATAAGGCAGAACGCATCATGGATTCCCTTAAGAAGCTGGTCCAATCTCCCGCCAAAGTATATAGAGACGGCGAGTTGACTGAACTGCCACAGTTAGAACTGGTACCCGGAGATATTTTATACCTTGAGGAAGGTGATAAAGTTCCCGCCGACGTTCGCATAATTGAATCATTTGATCTGAGAACCAATGATTTCTCCCTGACAGGAGAGTCAATGCCCCAGGGAAAACACAGTAACACGATAAAGAAGAAATCATCTCTGGCAGACCGTGACAATATGGCATTCCTCGGTACGACCGTGGCTACAGGGAATGCAGAAGGGGTCATCGTCGCTACAGGGATGAATACAGAACTGGGGAGAATCGCGGGTCTGACACAGGAAGAAAAGAAGTCGAAATCTCCCCTGCAACTGGAAATGCAGTCTATTGCCAACAGAATCACTGTTTTTGCCATAATGATCGCGCTTATACTGTTCGGAGTTACCATATGGCAGGGGTTGGGTATTAATATAGCGCTCATCTACGCCCTTGGCATTGCAGTTGCTGTTGTTCCCCAGGCGCTTCCAATGCAAATAACCTTAGCACTATCGAATGGTGTAGCCCGTTTGGCCAAGAAAAATGCCGTTATTAAGAAATTATCGTCTGTAGAGACCCTGGGATCAACTAATGTTATTTGTACAGATAAAACGGGTACGCTTACCAAAAATGAAATGACTGTAAAATACATTTGGTTTGATGGCCATCAATATGAAGTCTCGGGGGTTGGCTACGAGCCAGAGGGAGACATACTAGATTCAAAAGGTGAGAAACTGACAGAGCGGGAGATCGAGAGAATAGAAATCATGCTTGATACCGCCACCATGGCATCTAATGCAGAAATTCATGAACCTGATAATGATCACCCAGGCTGGTATCCCATTGGTGATCCAACCGAGGCTGCCCTTATCACTGTATCAACTAAGCTAGGGACACGCTCTCCCAAAGAGGACGAGGAAAATCCGGAGCTCAAGGAGTTCCCCTTCGATTCTGAGCGTAAAAGGATGAGTTCTATTCGACAGTTTGGTAGTAAGAAAGTCCTCTGCATGAAAGGAGCAATCGATTCTGTTCTCGAAGTGAGCAAATACATCTACAAACGAGGTAAAGCGGCCAAGCTCACAAAGAAGAATGCTGAAATGCTGAACACGCTAAACGTCGATTACTCCAAGAAGGCGATGCGTGTCCTGGCATTCGGATACAGGGAATTAAAAGATGATAAACATGATTACGAAATGGATGATGCGGAGAAAAACATAATATTTTTAGGGTTGATGGCAATGAATGACCCTGCAAAGGAAGGTGTTAAAGAGGCAATAGAAAATGCGCATGAAGCCCATATTAAAACCTTTATAATGACCGGCGACCATGCCATCACAGCACAAGCAGTAGGAAAACAAATTGATCTCTCCCCCGAAAACAAAGAGGCAGTTGTAATTACCGGAGAAGAGTTGTCTGAAACCAAGAACGAAAAACTCACACAAATTATGGAAGATCATCAGTCTCTTATTTTCTCCCGAGTTTCCCCAGAGGATAAACTGCGAATTGTAAAAGCGTTAAAAAGCAAAGGGGAGGTGGTTGCAGTTACAGGAGATGGGGTCAATGATGCCCCGGCTCTAAAAAGTGCCCACATTGGCGTTGCCATGGGGAGTATTGGTACTGACGTCGCCAAGGAAGCTTCTGGACTTGTACTGCTGGATGACCGCTTCTCAACACTTGTATATGCAATACGAGAAGGCAGAACAATTTACGAAAATCTAAAGAAAACAATAATCGCATCTCTGACTAGCAACGTTGGGGAACTGTCTATCGTTCTTCTGGGACTGGCCGGGGTAGCCTTGTTTGGCTGGCCAATCCCAATCCTGGTTATTCAGATACTGGCAATCGACCTGCTGGCAGAGATTTTACCGCTTACCGCTCTTACCTTTGATCCGTGTTCAAAGGATCTAATGACCTCTCCACCCCGAAGACAGCAAGAACACATCCTAAACAGGTACACATTGTCTGATATCCTCTTCCTGGGATTTCTTATGGGAGCTCTTGCTTTTGTAAATTTCGTGGTGTTTATGGGGCGCACGGGTGCTGAACTTACAATGACACACGATCTGTACTCAAGGGCTACTACCTTAAGTTACGCTACTATTGTCTTCTGTCAGTTTACCAACATATTATCTAGAAGGTACACCTATGATTCATTTTTCAATAGTAATTTTTGGAGTAACAATAAGATACTATGGTCAATTGTGATCTCAATTGGATTCACCATGACAGTAATATACACTCCTTCCATCAATAGGTTTTTAGGATTTGCTCCCTTGACCATCAGCGATTGGGTAAGTGTTCTCGCTGCAGTCGCTTTATTCCTACTAGCTCATGAAATTATCAAAGCTTCTAAACGCTCAAGAAGAAGAGTTCCTAAAACGAGATTACAAGAATGATCGATTGATTCACGCGTCCGCACTGTCTTATACTTAATTACATTTATTTCCTTACACTGGATTAGCAGTGACGGCACAATCAAGTAAAACTGGACTCCTTCTAGCTGATGGCACCGTATACAGTAAGCGGAAGAATATTTTCACAAAATAGCAGATTGCTAAATCAGCCTTGTTGCATTTTTTAACGAAAGGAGATGTGGATGGGCAACAACGAATTTGACGAAGTTCTTAGAGCTCACCTTGAGGCGGTCGAGCCAGAGTGCAGGTGGTCTTTCGCTATAGATATGGAGAGGATAAAGGGGGAGATAATTGCCCAGCACGACCTGCCAGACGCGATGATGCTTCATCCTTCGTGTCCCAGATGCGGAGGCGAATGGAGCGAATACATACGCGGCTTCACAGGAGAATATCTAAGAGATCGAATATATAGCCTCCATCCTCAATTGGAGGGGAGAAATGCCGACCAGGAGTTCCAAGAGGCAATCGACCGACTGTGGCCCGAGCATCCCGATGGCCCTCCGAAACTCTATCGCATTCTGCTAGCTCCCGAGAACTGAATGGGGGCAATACGTAGGACTGAATCGCAATTACTCTGAACGTTTCATTCTAGCGTGTAACCAGGCAACATTTCAGGAGATTGTTGCCCGAGTTGAACAATACGAGGGACTGTGACTTACTGAACAAAACAAGTTAATGTGCAATTTCACACACAAGCATACTTTGTGGTGAGTACTACAGGGTCAACTCTATTTTTCTTCCTACGCTCTACCCGCCGGGATTGCTTCGGCTGATTTCCTTAATCTCGCAATGACGGGGCGCAGAGAAAAAATAGAGTTGACCCCATTTTCCTTGTGGGGGCTCGCAATGACAATATAACCGTACCTTCGCCCTTATGGACGGAGGTATGGGGAAGGTTCAATTCAGATCCCAGCCGCCGACATTGCACTGCCCGCCGCCGTTGCACCCCACAGAGACCACGGTGCCGTCGCCCTTAAGCCCCACTGTGTGAATAGAGCCTGCAGCGACCTGGGTGATGTCCGTCCAGCCGCCGACATTGCACTGCCCGTAGTCGTTCCGTCCCACGGCGACCACGGTGCCGTCGGACTTAAGCCCCACCGTGTGATACCAGCCTGCGGCAACCATGGGGGTGATTTGAGCAAAGTTGGCGCTGACAGAGTAGTGGGCATCCATGGTGATGGTAGTTGACGCCGCATTGACGTTGGCAATCGTGCCCACGTCACCAGTCCAGCTGACAAAGCGGTAGCCAGGACGTGGATTCGCCACCAGGTTGACCACTGTTCCCTCGTCATAGGTAGAAGTCTCCACTCCCGGGGTGGTTACCGACCCTCCGGCGGTGCTGGACACAGTAAGGATATATACCACCGCCACAAAGTTGGCGGTTATGGAGTAGTCATCGTTCATCGTGATGGTAGTTGTGGCATCATCAACATTGCCCATGGTGCCCACATCGCCCGACCAGTTGACAAACTGGTAGCCCTCCTCAGCCTCGGCCACCAGGCTGACCAATGTTCCCTCGTCATAGGTAGAAGTCCCCTCTCCAGGGGTGGTTACCGACCCTCCAGCGGTGCTGGAGATGGTGAGGTTGTACTGAGTGGCAGCAGCAGCACAGCCTAGCACCGCAGCAATTAGGGCTGCCGCAGTCAAGAAGCTGCCAATTCTTTTCACTTATATAACTCTCAAAGGACTATTATATCACCGGTGAAGAAGTCACCGATAGATTGCGATGTCCGAGGCATACTACAGAGCCTGGCAGTCACGAAACAGGTCAATGTGCAACAACACAGGCAGGTGTGCAATTCCTACTCGTCATGCTCGGGTATGCTCTGATTGCCTACCTCGCATCCTGGCACATCCGAGTCCAGTGAGAGGCTCTCCGTATACAAGGCGCAGCACTCTACACTCTCCCTAACCCCGCCACATAGCTCCAGTGACTTCAGCCGTCCAAACAAGAGGGTCAACCAAGAGTTCCTTGACCAGAGTCCTCAAGAGCTCACTCCCTACCATGAAATCCGCTACACTAGGGCCAAGCCAGTAGTAAAGGGCGACAAGTCGGGAGCCCGCGGCGCTTTGCAGTAGCACCACATCTCGGAACTCTCGCAACACGTCGATCTGCTCAGCAGTAGGAGTTCCGTAGGCTGCAGTGACGATGAAGCAGCCTGTCGAAACCGGTGGCACCTCCTCAAAATTGGCGGTGATCGAGTAGTCGCCGTCGGTGATGACGGTGGTTGAGGCGGTATTCAGATCATCGATGGTGGCCACGTTGCCAGTCCAGTCGACGAACCTATAGCCATCATCTGGCTCAGCCACCAGACTCACTGGCTGGCCAGCATCATAGGTAAACTTCCCCTCACCGGGAGCGATCACCGAGCCACCGGTTGTGCTGGAGATGGTGAGTTGGCAGACCGCCACAAAGTTGGCGGTAATGGTCACAGCTTCATCGGGCATAGTGAAAGTGGTCTCCGCCGCATTCGCATTATCGAATACGACGTCCGGCGCGGCTGTCCAGTTCACGAACCGGTAACCCGCTGCCGCTTCTGCTTCTATAGCGACGGTAGCACCTGCTTCGTAAGGATCAGCGCCGGTCTCATCAGTCGCCACTCCACCCGGGACAGGGGCCGCTGCCATGGTCAGGGTGTAGGTGGATATCGGCTCGAATCTGGCTGTGATGGTCACAGCTTCATCGGGCATGATGAAGGTAGTCTCCGCAGCATTTGAATCAGCAAATACGACCTCTGGCGCTGCTGTCCAGTTGACAAACCGGTATCCCGCGTTGGCTTCCGCTTTTATGGCGACTACAGTGCCCGCTTCATAGGGTGACTCATCGCTCATGTCGGTCGCCGTTCCGCCGCCGGCAGGATTTAGTGCCATTGTGAGTTCATAGGTCGCCACGACATCAGCGTCACCAACATCAGAACAAATCGTTGACATGGTCGATGTATCGACGCATAGGCCGTAACTGCCTGGCGCGGGATTGGTAACTTCGACAGTTATGGACGCTTGCAATGCCGCTAACGGCGCTGATGATGCTAGCGCCAGGACCAGCAACAACGATAGAGCTACGCAAAAACGAAATACTTTTTTCACGTCTTTCCTCCTTGCCTGCTCTCAGGCTTCT
>JAUWFX010000132.1 GCA_030606765.1 Dehalococcoidia bacterium | reverse complement strand
AATTGGAGGTGGAAGACATCTCCAAGTTTACCAACAGCATGATACATCTCGCTCAGGAATTTGGAGTGGCTATAGTCGGAGGTAATGTAGCTACCGCTCCCAATGTAGTTATCACTGTAACAATCATAGGCTGCTCCAAAGGCAAAGCGATACTTAAGAGGTCAACAGCTTCTTCTGGTGAGCAAATAGCTGTCACAGGATACCTGGGATTATCGGCAGCCGGTCTGGAGATGTTCAAGGGAAAAACTATCTCAGATCCCGAAATAAGCAATATCCTGAGACGAGCTCACCTTCAGCCCATGCCAAGGATAAAAGAAGGGCAAATCTTAATCGAACAAGGAGTTAACACCGCTATAGATATTAGCGATGGGCTTATTGCTGACCTTGCCCATATATGTGAATCCAGCAAAGTCAACGCCAAGATAAAGATAGAACAAGTGCCAGTGCATCCTATAGTCACAGCAAATTTCCCTAACCATCAGGAGCTAGCTTTGTGTGGTGGGGAAGATTATGAGCTTCTTTTTACCGCTGATGAGGCCACTGTTGCCCGGACTAAGCAAGCCCTAAACTGCCCGGTGACCGTAATCGGCGACATAACAGAAGAAAAATTGCCAACACGAGTGACTGTAATGGATAGCAAAGGAAATATCATCTCCTATAAAAAATTGGGCTGGGAACACTTTAAAAATGGAGCCTTTGAAGTTAAATTCGCATAGCCTTGAACAAACTCAGCTTCTGGGAAGTTACCTTGGGGAATTAGCTCAAAAAGCTGATATTTTCCTTCTCATAGGCGAATTGGGAACGGGCAAGACTTGTCTTGTCCAAGGCATCGCTCGCGGGCTGGATGTAAAAGAATATGCCTTCAGTCCCTCTTTCGTCATCCTTCGAGAGTATCATGGCCGACTTCCCTTATACCACATTGATTTCTATCGCTTGGATCACATTGAGGAAATTGCTGACCTAGGGCTGGAGGAGTATTTTTATGGCGACGGAGTCTGTGTGGTTGAATGGGCAGAGAAGGGGCTACAGGTAGTGCCCCGGGATAATTTGCTTATCACCATACACTATATTCCTGCCTCCCAGACAGGACGGTCTATTTGCCTGAAACCTCAAGGCGAGCGATACTATGAACTAATAGAACAACTAAAAAAAAGAGGGGAATTGTGGCTCTGAATACGAAATGCTAAATCTTTTAACTTTTGCTCTGTCACTTTGCATTTTTCTTTTCACTCTTTTCATTTCAAAGAGGGTTGTCTGGAGTTTAGAAATTAGATTTCTGCTATGGAATTAGCTATAGATACTTCATCCGGTACCGCCAGTGTTGCTTTATCTCATAAAGGTGAGGTATTGGCTTCGCTAACTTGGCAAACACGACAAAACCATACAATGGAACTGTTGCCGAATTTAGTTTGCTTGTTACAACAAGTCAAGGCGGAGCTAGACTCTATAGAAGCAATCATTGTAGCTAAAGGTCCAGGAAGCTTTAATGGACTCCGAGTAGGTATAAGCACTGCTAAAGGGCTAGCCTTTGCCTTAAATATTCCTTTGCTTGGTGTAAACACATTAGAAGCTGAAGCCTATACCTTTGCCTTTACTAGATTGCTCCTGCGCCCCATTCACAAGGCTGGTCGTGAGGAAATAGCAACCGCCCTTTACCGGCAAAAAGATAATGAATGGCAATGTCTGGAGGCAGAAAATCTAACCACAGTTAAAACTTTGTGTCGTCAAATTAAGCAAAAAACGCTTTTCTGTGGTGAAATCCCCGCTGACATAATACGGGAAATACAGCAAAAACTGGGCAAGCAAGCTATAATTTCCCAAAGTAATAGCCCATCTCGGGCTAGCTCTTTGGCTATATTAGGTTGGCGAAAATTGAGCAGAGGAGAACAAGATGACCCGGTCACGCTACAGCCATTATACCTTCGCCTCCCTCATATAACCAAGCCAAGGGATAAAACACCCCTGTTGTCACCCCGAGTAGAGCAACGGATACAAATAGATGGAAATTCCCAAATTAGATGTTGAGTCCACAGCAAGACTTTGTTTTGCCTGTAGCCAGGAGAACCCTATAGGGCTGAAGTTGAAACCTATTCAGGATGGGGAAAAAGTCACTGCGGAGTTCACCGCCGGAAAATTCCATCAAGGCTGGGATAATGTGATTCACGGCGGCATTCTCTATACCCTCCTCGATGAGGTAACTGCTTACGCTATGCTTTGCCATGGGATTGAGCTTGGCGTTACTGCCAAGAGCGAGATAAGATTTAAACAGGTAGCACCTATCAATGAACCCATCAAAGCCTCTGCCTGGGTCACTAAACTGACAAAACGGCTAGTGGAAACTAAAGGAGTGCTTACTCTCAAGAATAATACAGTCATAGTCGATGGCGATTTTTTATTCTACGTCTGGAGAAAGTCAAAAAAGACAATCCTCTGGGATATGGACGGAGTTATTGCCGATTCCTATTCCTTCCACTTTGCTGCCTGGCAAGAGACTTTTGCTGAAAGGGGAGTAAAATTCACCAAAGAAGCCTTTACCAAGCTCTTTGGCACCAGAAATGACTTCATAATCGGCAACATTATTGGAAGGGAACTCCCTGAAGGAGATGTCAAAACCATGGTACAGGAGAAAGAAGAAAATTTTCGACGCAAGGCAACAGGAAACATCAAGCCATTTCCCGGGGCAGTACGGCTGCTGCATGCTATAAAGAACGGGAATTTCAAACTAGGCTTGGTTTCTTCAGCGCCCAAGGAGAATATCAACCTGGTTCTTAGTGAGCTTAATTTGGAAAGGATTTTTGATTGTATTGTTTTTGGTCAAGAAGTATCTGAAAGCAAACCCAGTCCCCAGATATATCTTTTAGCTGCCGAGAAACTGGAGGTGCCACCTCACGATTGCGTGGTAATTGAAGATTCCCCACTGGGAGTCAAAGCAGCCAAAACTGGGGGGATGAAATGCCTGGCCATAGCCAATACCCATCCCCAACAGAAGCTCCAGGAGGCTGACAAAGTAGTTGACTCTTTAGAAAACGTGGATTTGATCACCTTGCTTATTAGGGTTTAGAAAGGAGCCAATTGAAAATGGAGAGAAGTTTAGTTCTTATCAAACCTGATGCCATACAACGGGGATTGGCCGGGGAAATTATTTCTCGTCTGGAAAAAAAGGGGCTTAAAATCATAGCCATGAAGATGTTGTATATGGATAAAAATTTGGCCCAACGCCACTATGCCATTCATAAAGGGAAAGCTTTCTTCGATGATTTGGTCAATTTCATCACTTCTAGCCCAGTCATCGCCATCGTCTTACAAGGTAAAAATGCCGTGGAAATAATACGACAGATGATGGGAGAAACTGACCCTGCCAAAGCCTACAGTTGCACCATCAGAGGCGATTTTGGCATTGATATTGGACATAACCTAGTACATGGCTCTGACTCACTGGAAAATGCTTCGAAGGAAATAGACTTATTCTTCTCAGCAGAGGAAATTTTCAACTATGACCGGGATCTAGATACATGGATCTACTGAATTCTAACTACGGGAATCGCCTTGTTCCATAATTGATCCAGTTGATAATAATCCCGCTCTAATGGGGCAAATATATGAACAATAACCGAACCAAAATCAGCAAGCATCCAATTTGAGTCAGGAGTCCCTTCATTATGATGAGGTACGACACCTTTAGCTCTCAACACTTCATCAATACCCTGCCAGATAGCTTCAATATGTCGCTTGGTATCTCCAGTGCAGATAACAAAGTAATCCGCGAAAGAGCACAAGTCTCTGACATCCAGCATAGCGATATCCTTTGCTTGCTTCTCAGAAGCAAGTTCGGTAGCCAGGCGCGCTATTTTCTCAGCTTCCAGAAAGGCACTAACCTCCTTCCATAATTATACCATTTATGGCAACATTTGACCAAGACCATCTTCCTATGTACATTTTGAATATAATGTGCCCTGCATTAGAATTCTACTGCTCTACTACTCCACTTACAAATTTGAGAGCGGAATTTTTCAGTTTGCAATATATCTGCTATAATTAAAACGAGGATAAAGATATGCAAGTAAAATGGTGGCGTAGCGGATTTTTTTACCTGCTGCTTCTAGCAGTGATAGTTGTTCTGGTACTCGTCTCCATGCCTCGTGATAAGCCTGAGCCAGTACCCCTAGCTGAGTTTATCGAAAGAGCCAAACAAGGGCAAATTGACACCATTCTACAAGATGGTGACAATCTCGAGGGCTTGAAAGATAGCAAAATCACAATTACATCGGCATTTGTTGGTGGTACCGATGACCTGCGCAATTACCTCGAAGCAGAAGGGGTAATCTTGGGAGCAGAAGGAATAAAAGTTGACGTTAAACCTAGTGGCTTTGATTGGGGAACGATAGCACTAACAGTCATTCTACCCATTGTGCTGCTTGGGGCATTATTTTACTTCTTATTCTTCCGCGCCGCCCGTGGCGCTGGCACGCAAGCCTTCAATTTCAGCAAAAGCCGTGCCCGATTAACTCTCGATAAGAGGCCCGATGTAACTTTCGCCGATGTTGCTGGAACAGATGAGGCAAAAGAAGAGGTTCAAGAAGTAGTGGAATTCCTCAAGTCCCCCCAGAAATTCCAGGCACTGGGGGGACGCATACCTCGAGGAGTGCTCTTGGTAGGGCCACCAGGAACAGGTAAGACTTTGCTG
>JAUWFX010000017.1 GCA_030606765.1 Dehalococcoidia bacterium | reverse complement strand
TGGGATATTATTTGCCTGCGGTGCTATTGAACGGGCGGTCGAGAGCAGATGCAGCCTGGTAGTCATCGACGAGGTCGGCCCATTGGAACTGCGTGGCAAGGGTCTTATGCCTGCAGTCGAATTAGCTCTAGTGTCAGCAGTCAATGCGCTTATAGTGGTAAGGAGTTCGCTAAAAGAAGCACTTCAGAGACATTTCCCTGAGTACGAATTTAGGGTCGTCGCTGATTTGACACAATCCCGTTCAAACGTGTCCGAGCTTACAGATTGCAAAAGCCGTGAAGTGGCCACCTACGAGTCGCCCACAGAAGGTTGCTAGGCTCAAAAAACAAAATAGAATCGAAGAGACTCTTTTGTGGGGTATTATGTCCAGTTCCTCTAGAAGTTGACCTTGCCCTTCCCTTTTAAGCCCAGGATCTCTCTTGCTTCGTCCGGCGTAGCTATTTCCCGTTCAAGCTCCCGGGCGATTCTGACTACCTTCTCTACCAGTTCGGCGTTGCTCTTAGCCAATACTCCTTTGCGGACATAAATATTGTCTTCAAGGCCCACGCGGACATGCCCGCCCATCATTATGGATAGGGTCGCCAGGTTGAACTCGGCGGGATAGCCGGCGCCAATTACCGACCACTTGTAGTTTTCCGGCCCGAACAGTCGGTCAGCTGTTTGTTTCATAAACATGATATTTTCTAAATGGGCGCCAATCGCTCCCAAAATTCCAGTGACGAATTGCACCCAGATGGGGGATTGCACGAGTTTTCTCCTGATACAATACTGTATATTGTACAGGTGCCCTACGTCATATGCTTCGTGTTCGGGTTTGGTATTATTCTCAGTCATGGTCTTACAGAAGTGCTCGATATCACCAAAGGTATTACGGAAGATAAAATCTATGGTTCCGGCGGCAAAATCTTTCTCCCAGGGATACTTGTAGTCCGAGTCCTTATATCGCTCTACAATCGGGTGAATTGAGAAGTTGATCGAGCCCATGTTAAATGTAGCCAGTTCCGGTTTGAGAGCTGGGACAACCCTTATCCTTTCCGCCGCTGTCATTTCCATGGTGCCGCCCGTGGTTACACAGACTATAACATTGCTTCTTGACTTAATGAGGGTTGCAATCTCTCGGTACACAGCTGGGTCAGTAGTCGGTTTGCCGGTCTGCGGGTCTCTACCGTGGACATGCACCGAAGCCGCCCCGGCATTGGCACACCTTACCGCCTCCTCGGCGATCTGTTGCGGTGTCAGAGGCAGATAAGGCGTCTGCGTTGGCAGGGTAATATTACCGGTCAAAGCTGCGGTTATGATGAGTTTTTCCATTTATATGCATTCCTCCTTACATTGCTGATCATTAATATCATATGTTCTGTCTCAAGTTTGTTGCTTTCGGGAGTAACCAATAAGGTGTTTCGTAAGCCTTTCTCTAGTGCGCTTTATGCTTTCTGGTGTCCATTTGTCATAAAAACCTTTTCCAGATTTAAATCCAAGCTCACCTTTACTTACCTTGTCCTTTAAGAGTGATGCGGGGTTGGGAGAAGCCTCTAAATCCTGCAAAACCGTATTGTGAATGGCCAGAACCAAATCTAGCCCCACCATATCGGCATTCTCAATTGGCCCCAGAACCGCAATCCGGATACCAAAACTTTGCTTAATAGCATCGTCAACAGTAGCTGCATCAGCAATGCCTTTTTCTACAATTGAGATGGCTTCTCGCCACAGGGCGTGCTGGAGACGGTTAGCGACAAATCCCGGGACATCCTTGAGGCATTTGATGGGATGTTTGCCCGCCTTTTTCATGAATTGATAGGTTATTTCCATTGTCTCATTGGATGTATCGTGTCCCTTTACCACTTCAACCAGAGGGATAAGGTATGGCGGAAACCAGAAGTGTGTTCCAACGATTTTATCCCGATTCTTTGCTTTGGATGCTATCGCCGTTATACTCATCACCGAGGTATTTGTGGCCAGAATGGCATCACTGGAGCATATTTGATCCAGTTCCCTAAATAGGTCTTGTTTTACCTTTAGGTCTTCGGCCACTGATTCGATAATAATTGGGGCTTTGGCCACTGCTTCGTCCATGTTTCTTGTTGTTTCTATCCTGCTTATGATCTTCTCTATTTCATCATCTACACTAGCCTGTCCCTGCAACAAGGCGGGGAGGTTTGCCCTGATGTTTTCGAGGGCTTTATCTAGTGTTTGCTGAGTCCGGGAGTATAATGATACATGATAACCTGCCTTGGCAAAATGCAGTGCCAGTCCATACCCTACCATGCCCGCTCCCAGCAAAGCGACGTGATTAATTTCTTCGGCTTTCATAAGCTACCCCCTTTCCTACTCAGGCAAGAATTGTAAAAATTGCTCGGAATGGATAAGATTACTAATAGTTAATAACTACCAGCATACTGACCGGCTGGTTAGTCTTATTGATGATTTCCCTGCCTTCGTTGGGAGCGATGTAGACTGAGTCCCAGGGCCCCAGGGTAATCTCTTCTTTTTCGGTCTTAACCGTGATTTCCCCGTCCAGGACAAGGTAGTATTTCTCTGCTGGTGTAGCGCCGAATTCGGCTCCGCCCCCAGGAAGGAAATGGGAAAGGCCCACCCAGAACTTCTCAGCTCCTGTTTCCTCTTTGCCGCTTAACCTGAGCGCAACCATCTTGAAATGACCGGCAGCCTCATAGGGCTTAACTTGAGCCAGCGTAATCTTTTTCATATATCCTCCATATTTAGTTTTGAATTATTGGGGTAAACAAACAGCCATATACTTAAGCGAGGACGCCGCAGTAGCTGTAGGTCCTATCGGGCACATCATTCAGATCATCTTCGTCGATTTCTGCAACGCAGTGAGCCATGGAGCCATCGCCCATGTACCAGCGGAGCGGGAAGCAGTAGAACCTGAAGCGCTTACCGGAAACCTTATCCAGATCTCCGCCGAGGTTTTCAATCCCGACTATGCCGTGACCCAGCATTATCTTATGGCAGGGCTCCCAGGTGCCCCAGCAGCCGATGGCTTCCAGGTCGCCAAACTTCTTGTCATAAGCTTCTTGGCCATGCACTTTGATATAGGTAAACTTATCAAATTCGGCATATGCTTCTTCACCGAACTGCTCAATGTACTCTTCGGTGATAGGCTTACCAGAAGCGCCGAGGAGGTTCATACGGGTCATGCCGTTGTTGCCCATAGCAGTGTGGAGAGGATGGTCCAGAGCCTGCGAATCCATAGCAACGCACTTTACCTTTTTCTCTAAAAACCATCTGCCGGCCTCGATGCCAGTACCTTTGGAATAATGATAGTACTCCTTGGAGTCGTCAAACAGGCGATGCATGCCAGTATTCAGGCAAATGACCATGCCTTCCAGTTCGCTCGGCTTGATACCTACTTTTTCGCAGGCACCCTCAAGATGCTTCGGGAGGATCAGCCCCCAGCGCTCGATCTCGATGGGAAGGCAAACGGCATCGCCAGTGTATGCATCAATAGGCAGTTCGTGCGTGTAACGAGCTCTCTTGCCGTTGAAATCGATTTCCATAACGTGACGGGGAGCATCGCAATGCGTACCGGTGTGCATAGGGCAGGTAATCGTCTGCGTCAGAACGCCGCCTTTTGCCATGGTGTGCGCACTATCGATTTTTGGTTTGTCAAAATAAGGCCAGCGGGGAATTTCCGCACTGAAGGGATGCGCCAGAGAAACAAATACTTTTTTACCCATAATATATACCTCCTTAAATTTTAATTACTTAGTTCTCAGCAGCTCAACCTTAAGCCTCAAGCAATCTCAACCTGAATATGCAAGCACTTCGCGCCCCACGCCGTAACTCATTGGTCAGCCCGAAGTTATCAAATTGTATCAGCTTATGCTGTTTACTCCCTGGAAATAACGCCAATTACGTCTATCTCTACCAAGAATTCAGGTTTTGCCAGACTGGCGACTTGCATAAAAGTACTGGCCGGCGGGTTATCAACCAGAAATGGGGCATATTTTTGATAATACTCTAGCTCTGTCTTTCGCATGCGAGGATAATCCTCCAAATTCTTGAGGAGCATGAGTGTTCTGACAACGTTATTCATAGAACTTCCTGCCTCCTCCATGGCCATCTTGACCTTATCAAGGGCTATTACCATCTGCTCTTCAAAAACGTCAGTCTCTGTTTTGAGAGTTTCCGGGTTCATGCCTTGACAGCCAGAGACAAAAATCAGATTGCCGACCACGACAGACCTGGAGAACTTGGGTGCTTCGGGAGCAACATGAGGATAAGCCAGCTTCTTACCACCCCAAAACTCTGGATAATTTTTCACCTCTGAGTCCATCTTATTACCTCCTGATAGAGACTATTTGCGCTGCTACCAGGTAGTCACGCCTCCATCGACGTAGAGAACCTGCCCGGTCACAAAATCTGATGCCTTAGAGGCAAAAAACAATGTAGGTCCAACAATGTCCTCTGGCATTGCCCAGCGGTCAAGTGGAATACGGGCTTTCACCGTCTTGGCAAACTCGGGGTCGGCTAGAGCAGAACGGGTAAGGGCAGTCTCCACGAAAGTGGGTGCCAGTGCGTTAACCAGCACATTATACTTAGCCCACTCGCAGGCGAGCGTTCGTGTCAGGGTATCTACCGCTCCTTTACTGGAACAGTATGCTGCATAACCTGAAGGGAGACCATATCTGCCTCTCACCGACGACAGGTTTATAATCTTGCCACTGCGTTGCTTGATCATCACCCGCCCAACTGCCTGACAGCAAAGGAATGTCCCACGCGTGTTGATGTCCATAACCTTCTGCCACTCGTCAATTGGAAAGCTGTCCGCAGTTTTGCGAATCGCCAGGCCATGAGCGTTTACCAGAATATCAATGTGGGGGAATGTCTTCAGGACAGTATCTACCATAGCCGCTACTGATTTCTCATCGGTAACCTCTACGGGAACAGCCAGTGACTTTCTACCCCGAGCCCCTATCTCCTCAGCTACTGGCTCGAGATGCTCCAGTTTACGGCTGGCTACGACGACATCGGCACCAGCCTCCGCTAGACCCAGAGCCTGTGCATGACCAATACCGCCAGCACCACCAACCACTATGGCAACCTTGCCTGTCAAATCAAATAAATCGCCGATATTGCACCTCCTTTTTCAGAATTTCCTGCAGTTACGCAGGGCCAACGTGATAGTTGGAAACAGCGAAATTCTGGTTTGAGCTTTAGTTCATCTCTTATCTCTATTGCCTCCCATCTGGATGATTTCCTGACCAGAGATAACCCGTCTCAAAGATACCATCACCAGGTAGCAATTGTCAACCCTTTGTGCTGGCTGATGTAGGTCTCAATTCAATGTTTTTCCGCGCAGCTCTTTTATGGCGTTGCCTTTCTGTCCTTCTAGAGTAACATTATAGTTGGACTCCTTTTTGGGGGGCACGTCATTGTCGACTTGCTCCCAACCGTTTGTGAACCTGGTCCATTCAATTCCTGCTTTTTTGGAGGAATGTACCAGAGTCCACTTTTCAGGTTTATACAGTCCACTTTTAGATTTTAGCTAATAACCTGTCAGCTCCCTTAATTCGGGTTTGGGAAAATCGTGGTTGCGGCGTAACATTTCTTTGGTTCTTCGTTTCATAGTAAGGATTAAAGAACGATAAGGTGTACTGTAGAGTTTCTGGGCGATACCTAGTCTGTAATTGGTCAGAGAAAATCCTCACAGAGGTAAGCGTTCTCCTATGCGGGTATATGATCGGGGAAATCAGTACCGAGATAGTGGTTTTCGCTGACTTCAGCTTTGAATCTTGTTCAAGATACAGCCCACAAAGACTTGACAAAGCTTTAAGGGTATGATAACATATAGAGTGAACGTTCATTCGATGGTTGTTGTCACCATAAGACCAAGTTCGACTAATCGTTCTCCAGATTGGGACTGACAATGGTAGTCAAAATCCGAACTCACAGTAAAGATCGAGACTTGGTGAGCTTACGTAGAAGGCAGATTGCTTCCCGTGCAGCGCAGGTTTTCGTGGAAAAGGGGTATAGACTGGTAAATCTCCGCCAATTAGCCAGTGCCTGTGATATGAGTGTTGGCAACCTTTACAACTACGTCGGGACAAAGCAGGACATCCTCTATTTGGTTTTCGATTATGTGATGTCTGAGGTGGCAGAGTTTATTGAGGGGGCTTCTCCCACCTATGATGCTTTCCCTGCGACTAAGGCTCTTCAGATGGCTATCGATACTTACTATCGGACAGTGGATCGACTTCAAGACTCCGTTGTTTTTATGTATCAGGAAACCAAGGAGTTGCGTCCAGATGCGCGTAAAGCCGTTTTTGAAATGGAAAGACGCCTTAGCGGCGCATTTGAGCGTATATTGGACAGAGGCTGTGCAAGCGGAGAATTCAAGACAGGCAGTTCTCCGGTCATTGCGCAGAACATAGTCATCCTCGGACATATGTGGGCTTTCAGGCGGTGGCTACTGGGAAAACGTTATGCATATGTATTAGAAGATTATATAAAGGAACAGACCAACTTCATTCTTGGAGCAATACGTGAACGCAAATAGCCTAGGTAAGGGGTGGTGAACCCGGATAAGATATTGAGGGACCTGGCTTGAATTAGGTTGATTAACGAGAGGTTCGTCAGTTCATAAAGAGAGAATTGCCTTCAGAATCAAGGTGGCGCAATTACTACTTCGATTTCTACAGCCATAATGATGAAGTGGGAAATTTTACTCGTGAAATGTCACGTAAGCTCGGAGTCAAAGGTTGGCTATCATTCACTTAGCCTGAGAAGTCTTTTTGGTAGGAGGTGCTTCACCATGGACACATAGATGCTTAGCAGTTTCACAACCATTTGAGTCAATGAGAAAGGAGGGAATAGCAATGCAAAGTAAATGGGATCAAACAGTTGATATTGTTGTGATTGGGGCTGGGACAGCGGGACTCTGTGCGGCAATAGAAGCAAGGAAATTGGGCAAGAGTGTAATTATTTTAGAGAAAATGAGGGACGCGGCGTGGCGGAGTAGTATGTCAGTGATTGCTGGCGTACTGGACTTTGCCGGGACTAAGTACCAGAAAGAGAGAGGGATAGAAGATGCACCGGAGAAGTATGCGGAGGATGGGGTTAAATATTGTGGCGGTTTGCCTGACCTATGGAAAGCCTATACAGATAACCACTTATATAATTTGGAATTATTGGAAAAACTGAACCTGCCACCTATGGGAGTTATAGGGGGCTGGGGACATAGCGTCGCTAGGTGTCACACCTTTAAGGGGCCTCAGGTACTTAAAGTGCTGGAAGACCATGCAAAGGAGCTCGGAGCTGTTATATTATGGGAGCATAAAGCAAGCGAGCTAGTTTATGATCCCGAAAAAGGGGTCTCAGGAGTTATAGCTACGCATAAGAATAAGGAATTGAGCTTTTGTGGCACCAAGGCCACCATGATAGCTACGGGAGGGTTTGGCAGGAATAAAGACCTGGTCTTGGAATTTGGGCCTGATTACCTGGCTGACGCCATACCGCTTATGCCTCCGAGTCATACAGGAGACGGGCTGCTAATGGCTTTGAAGCTGGGAGCAGCCACCAGACATATTAAACACGGACCTAAAGCCTCCTTACCAACTTGCCCCGACACTCAGGTGGATACCTCTATAATGTATAAAGGTGCTATAGTCATAAACACGAATGGAGAAAGATATATTAGAGAGGACAAGTGGTACGGTTATATCTCGGATGAAGGATCCAGGCAGCCCGAAGGTAAATTCTATATTATCTATGATGAAGCGATAAGAGAGGTTACAAAGCGAGAATTTCCGGCATGGCTCCGACACAAAGAGTATAAGGGTAATACACCTGAACAGTTGGCAGAGAGTTTGGGAGTAGATGGTAAAGGGTTAGCAGCAGAAATAAAGAGGTATAATGCGGATGTCAAGGCGGGCAATGATACGAAGTTTGAGCGGAGCACCCTTGACGGAAATATCGGGGTACCCATACCGCTGGAAAAACCACCTTATTATGGAATGAAGTGTACGATATCCATGACTTCATTCAAGGGAGGCATAAGGATAGACACAAAGTCTAGAGTACTGGATTGGTCTAATGAACCGATACCAAAGCTCTATGCTATCGGAGAGGTCTCCGGAGGGTTCTTTGGCGCCGGTAGGTATATATGGGGTACCATGACTGTCATGTCCATGACGATGGGTGAAATAGCAGTCAGGGATGCCTCTAAATAAAAACTCTGAACAAATTAGAAGATTGCCTTGAAGTCAGGCAGATATTATTGTGATATAAGCGGGCGCTGCCAGCTTAACGGCAGCGCCCACGGTGTGAAATTAGAAAAATGCCAGTAATAAAGATTGACTATGATTTATGTCTAGATTGTGGTACATGTGTCCAAGAATGTCCTATAAGGTTGCTTATATCCGAAGATAGCCAGACTCAACCTAGAGGTGATAGAGTTGAAGGTAAAAAGAAAAGGGGAAGTGTAGTTACGTATAATGCGCCAGGATGTTCTAATTGTAGAACATGCATGGTATCATGTCCTATAGAAGGAGCAATCATAATAGAAATTGCAAAAGATAAAAAGTAGAAGAAACTTGAATATAAAATCAGGCCGCCAAGTTTCCGTTATCATTGCCCCCTATTCTTTTTAATATCGGAATTGCAAGTACACAAGTTAAAGCTGCTGCCTAGCTACAAAGAACAAACACAAACACCAAAGCTAATGTAACTGCTAAAAACAATATCTTTACAATTTACTCCCCCGCTTTTGGTCTTTTTTATTTATTTGTATGGTTTGAGCAAATATTCACTGAGAAATGATGTTTCTTGGGTTGCTGCCATCTCAAGCTTTGACATGTCACGGTAAAGAGTCATATGAGTCGTCTTGGGGATGACAAAAAGTCTTTTCTGACGGGATTTAATTTGACGGAAGGCTTCAATTTCAAGATCCCAGAGTGTGATATTGTCACCTTCAGCCACTACCATCATTGCAGGAGTGTTTGTAATTCTAGGTAAGTAGGGAAATACAGTGTAGGCTAGCAGATTTTCCGCAGACTCTATTGTGCATCTGTGCTCATGTAAAGGAGCCGCCGACTTCTTCCACTCCAGGAAAACCTTCTTTATCTCCGGATAGGGCCACACCGAGAGTTCCTCCTCCGGTTTTGGTGAAGAGAACGCCATAAAACCCCGGTCATTCTCATTTTTGTATCTCTTTCTTCTGTCCTCTATAACAGCATTGAGGAGGTCTTCAAACCTTCTCTCGCCATGCGAGCGTCTCATGTTTTCGTAACCATCAACGACAGGAATGGTTGACAATATACACTTAACTCTAGGGTCTATAGCCCCGGTAATCAGAACGTGGCCGCCGCTATAAGAAATCCCCCAGATAGCGATGCGCTCTGCATCCACCTCAGGTAATGTTTCGGCATAGCTTATGGCATTTCGGTAATCTTCAATCTGCCACCAGGGGTCAAGGTGCTGCCTGCGCTTACCTTCACTGGCACCGAAGTTACGGTAATCAAATATCAGCGCGGCAAAACCCTCACGTACAAAATAATCAGCATAATTGGGCATGACTATTTCTCTAACATAGCACCAACCACCAGCCATGATTACCGTTGGGAAGGGTCCCTTCCTCTTGTCAGGTGTGTAAAACCAGCCGCGGCATGTCTCCCCCTTGCTCTTGAACTCAATGTCCCGTCTCATTTTTTACCTCCTTCTAGTTAAATTGCTCGGGTTTTGTGGGTCAGAAAATGGCATTACTGCGAGTAATAATCTAGCTTTGCCTTCTTACATATTCATCCTTGTATTGCTCCCTTATCACGCTCTTTCTAAATTTACCTACGCTTGTTTTCGGGATTTCGTCAACAAACTTCACCTCATCCGGAAGTTGCCATTTGGCAAACCTTTTGCTAAGGTGAGCAATGAGATCCTCCTTAGTAACGGTTCCCTTAGATTCCTCTCTCAAAACCACTAAGGCAAGCGGCCTCTCTTCCCACTTAGGATGAGGTACCCCAACTACAGTAGCCTCTAAGACCCCCGGATGACACATTATTTCACTCTCCATATCCACAGATGAAATCCATTCCCCGCCGCTCTTTATCACGTCTTTAATTCTATCTACAATTTTTATGTACCCCTCAGGGTCAATAGTCGCAATATCACCACTTTTCCAATAGCCATCATCGGTGAATCGGTCCGCAGTTTCTGGGGCATTGTAATAGCTTCTTGCTACCCAAGGACCTCTCAACAAAAGCTCTCCTGCTGACTTGCCATCGTGAGGAAGTTCATTTCCTTTTTCATCAACTATTTTGACATCACAACCCGGAACTTCAAGTCCTTGTCTTTTCTGCAGTTCCCATTTTTGTTCCTCTGATAATTTTCTTTCTAACCAGGGCTTCGGCTTATTCATTGTGGACCATGCTGTATTTTCCGTTGCTCCGGAAACATGATAAATCTTAGCCTTGGTTAATTCATAAAAACCTTTTAGCATAGCTATTGGCGGTTCACTAGCGCCAGAGAAAAGACGGACACCGCTTAGATTAGGTTTTTCCTTCATGTTTCTTATATATTCATATATCGGCATCCAAGCTGCTGAAGCAGCAATGCTAACCGTCACCTTCTCCTGCACTATCAAGTCAATAATTGATCCCAGCTCTGACGCCGTATATCTACCGAGGAGAACAAGTTTTGAACCAGCCAAGAGAACCGCTATATGATGACACCATCCCAAGGCGTGATACAGCGGGACTATCTGCAAAAGGCAATCCCTGCAGGTTAGCTCTAAAATAATAGCCGCCATAGTGCTCATGAGATAAGCGTCTCTATGAGAATAAAAAACACCCTTTGGCCTCCCGGTAGTCCCTGAAGTATAACAAGCGCTGTAAGCAGACTTTTCATCAATCAGTGACCACTTATATTCTGGCTTTGCCTCTTTCAGGATATCTTCGTAACTATATATTGGAGTTAGTTTTGTTTTAACGTCATCTAGCCTCTTATCTGTCAAAATGATCCATCCTTTTGTCGGTCTAAATTCGGATGCTATATCTTCAGCAATGGGTATAAACGTTTCGTCGACAAAGATTAACTGCGATTCAGCATGTTTGGCAACATAGCTTAAATCTGATGGTGCCAATCTTCCATTCATTTGGAGGAGTACAGCTCCAGTTCCGGGTATTCCGAAGTACAATTCAAAATACCGATATGTATTCCATTCGAGCACTCCTACTCTATCTCCAGGTTTAATCCCCAAACTTTCCAAAGCATTGCTAAGCCTTTGCACCCGTTCATAGGCATCTTTATACGTATATCGGAAAATACCACTACGTGTTCTACTGACAATTTCTTGGCCAGCAAAATTTCTAACAGCGTGCCTTAATATAGTGGTTACATTAAGTGGATAGTCATCCTGTGAAGTTGATGAGAAACCCTGTATAATTTTCATAACTTTTTACCCTTTCTTAAAATCTAGATTTTGACAGATTTTTCCTGATAAATACAGTTTAAACCCCCTAAAGCACGCTACACCAAATATGAAAGTAGAAAATAGCCAAGAAGCTGGACTGCACCCCTATGATTGGATGGAAAGGTTAGGAGGTTCTGGTGTGGTGGTACCGTATTCTGTTGATTAAGCAGCAACTCCTTTGTTGATTCGTTATTGGACTTCCCCTGGCTGTATTGCTTCTTCCAGTAATAAAGTATGCTTGGTAAGATGTTATACCAACGACAGAGTTGGGTAGGACGGTTCTCGCCGCCAAGCAGTTCTTCAACTACCTGGTGCTTAAACTCTAAGCTGAAACTTCTTTGATTCCTCATGGTAGAATCCTTTCTCTCATACATTTATAAGCTATTCCGCTCTGCTAAAAATCTGACGTACCCCCATAAAGGATACTATCTCTTAAGTTGATATTGCTGGTATTCTAGCCTCAGGTGCAGGTGGTCATACTATGACTGCTGCAATTCATGGTTTAAGTATATATAGTTACGTGACTATACCTTGAAGTAACGTAAATTCGAACCCCTTTGTTTTTTGAGACTAAATGTGATTATACCCTAGGAGTAGGTAATGACAGATAATAAAGATATTGAACCCATAATACGTAATCAGATAGCTATAGTCAATATGTTGGGATTCATAATCAAAGAACTAAAAGGCCAATCCCCAACACTAAAAGTGAAGCTAAATGACAAAGAATATGTCTTGACTACACCAGATGTTGAGGCTATTTCTTTTCAGGAAGAGGTTTAACCAACTTCTTGTCAGTATCAGACAAGTTATGCCAAGCCTCCTCTGCTGCCTTTCTTTTGCTGTGTAAGTCAGCCAGAGCTTCGGCAATTTGTTGGATTTGAGGCCAATTCTTAGCGTCAAAGGTGGGCGTGTCCCTTCCAAGAGTAACTTCTGTGGGGAATTTGGCTGAAACATTGAAAATCATCAACTTATACGGATTCCCCAAATAGTTATACATTCTACCCATTATCCCTTGTAATAGTTCAACTTGCCCTATTACCTTTTCAAGTTCTTTAACTGCATCTGAGTATTTGCGTATAGGGTCTTCTGCCATATTCCACCTCCTTCATATATGAATTATAGCACTAGGTTAGAGGGTCTCAATTGCTTGACAAATTATTACGATGGGCTAAAATATAAGTAGTAATGCCAAAAGTTAAGGATATTGATATTAAGAAACTTTCTATTACAAGGCAGGAATTTATGTCTGCTTTAAAGAGGGTGACCCAGCGTACTAGCAAACTCAAAGTATCTCCCAAGAGGTGAATATGCCCAATATTACGTTCCAATTCAACAAAACAAAAGCTATTGAGGCAATACTCTATCTATTATCCAAGAGAATAACTGAGCCTGATATATACGGTATATGCAAATTACTATACCTTGCTGATAAGACGAGCCTTGAGAAATATGGTAGATTCATTTTCGGCGAAACATATTGGGCTATGCGAGAAGGGGCTACTCCATCAAACGCATATGACTTGTTAAAGGAATCTTCGTCAGGCATATCTATTGGCGGATTTGAAGTTAAGGGAAACCAACTTATTGCATTGCGAGAAGCCGACCTTGATTACTTGAGTAAGTCGGATATAAGGTGCTTAGATGAGATTGTTGGTATATATGGGGATAAACCTAATTGGTACCGAGCGAAAGATGCCCATGATGAGGCTTGGAACAAGAATTGGGCTAAGAGGGGTGGCAAGAAAAGAGCAATAATTCCTGTTGAAGACATCGCTGAATTGCTCGCAGATTCAGATGATTTGATAAAACACCTGTCATGTGTTGGGTAGATATATCATGGTTGCCCTATGGCATATCTATCACGTTAAGAATTGCCGTCACGCAAAACCTGACCCAAAGGACAAGTTTGTTGTTATTGTATGCAAAGATGTTCAAGCAATGGGATTCTTTATCAATACTGAGATTAACTCATATATAAAGAACCGACCAGAACTTTTAGCCTGCCAAGTTCTCATTCAAGCCTCAGACCACAAATGTTTAGACTGGAATTCATATGTTGATTGTCATGAGCTATTCCGATTCGAGGATGCAGAATTATCAATTAGAAATCCAGTTGCCAAGCAAACAAGGGAAGCAATTAAGAATGCGGTGAATATTTCTGAGTTACTTGTGGAACGCTACAGAAAGCTAATTCTTGGTGAACCTAAACCCTCTCCAAAATCGTCTTGAATATAGGCTTATCATCTATTACGTGATGTCAAGGGATAATCACGTATAGTTATTTAGTTATCAAGTAACGATGTGTTGGTAGAAGTATGGGTTGAATTTACCGAAGAGTATGGTGTTTATTGATAATTAGATGAGGTACTATGTGATATACTGATGGTTAACACGCAGACATTGACAGAAGGAGGTACCACTCATGGGAAAAGTAAAACTTTATGATTTGAGTCAGCCTTTTGGGCATGGCACACCCCTATGGCCGTATTTTCCAGACGTGAAGGTTGAGAGGTTCCATTACCATGCCAAATCTGGTGTGCTCACCCAGTGGATTACAGCCCCGATGCACTGCTCGACGCACGCTGATTCACCAATCCATGTGCTGCCTGCCAACAAGCTGAAAGGTCCCATGTATACGCATGAGCTTCCGCTAGAGAATTATTTCGGCACCGGAGTCGTGGTCAGTATTCCTAAAGGGAAGTGGGGCGTCATCACGCCTGAAGACCTGGAGAACACTAGGCCCAAGATCGAGAAGGGTGATATCGTTATAGTCAACACTGGCTGGCATCATCACTGGGGAGACAATACGGAGTACTTCTGTTATTCTCCGGGTCTCTATAAGGAGGCTGGTGAGTGGTTCCTTGAAAGAGGGGTCAAGGCGGTCGGGGTTGACCAGCAGGCGTTGGACCACCCGCTGGGGACAGCGATTGGACCCCATGGGTCGGGACCGATGCGTCCGGATGTCTGCGAGGAATACAAAAGAGAAACCGGCCGGGAAGTCATTGAGGATTTCCCCTACTGGGAGCCCTGCCACAAAATCATTCTTGGTAATGGCATCATGGGGTGGGAGAATGTCGGTGGTGACGTTGACCAGGTCAATGGTATGAGGGTGACCATCGCTGGTTGGCCCATAAAATGGCAGGGTGGCGATGGTTCCATGGTCAGATTAGTAGCCATCGTGGATGACGGAGACCAGTAATCGCTGCGTTCCGTCAGTATTACTTGTATAACTCAGTAATGGACACTTTGAGAAACTGACATCCTGACATCTTTGAATATATGTAGAAAGGAGCTAACATTATGTCCAAATCAATCGTTTCTATAGTTAAGGGAACCGACACCGAGAAGTTGGTGGATGAAGCACTTTCCCATTTGGGCGGAGTAAACGCACTAATCAAGCCAAACTCGACGGTGGTTGTCAAACCAAATGCCGGGCATACTTATCCTCCTGAAAGCAGTGTGGACACCAGCCCAGCGGTTGTTTCTGCCGTTATTAAAGTACTGCGCAAAGCTAAGCCCAAGCAGATTATCCTAGCTGAGGCATCAGCCATTGGATGCGATACCCTCGAGTGCCTGGAAGTGAGCGGGATCAAAAAGGCTGCCGAAGAAGCTGGTGTCGACCAAATTATTGACATTAAGAGTGAGAAGGACCTGATAAGTATTCCAATCAGGGATGCCCGTTCCGACTTGACCAAAATAGCTTTACCAAGGTTTCTTTTGGAGGCAGAGCACATAGTGAACCTGCCTATCTTTAAATCCCATTCCAGCATGGTCTTCACTTGCGCGCTCAAGAATATGAAAGGAATAGCACAGGACAAAGTCCACTACCAAATGCATCAAACAGACCTCGCTCAGGCAATGATGGATGTATGGTCTATTATAAAAGCAGACCTTAGTATAGCAGATGTCATTCGTCCGGCAGCGGGTTTTGGTCCGCACTCTACATATCCAACATATGTTGGTTGTATTGTCGCCAGTAAAGACCCAGTGGCAGTGGACGCTACCATCTGCCGCATTGTTGATTTGGATATTGACAAGGTACCCTATTTTGAGCCCGCTAGGGAGCGAAATTTAGGGAACTTCGCTGAAGATATGATAGAAGTACGCGGTAAGAAAATAGATGAGGTATTCAGACCGATATGGCTGCCGTACTTGGCCGGATTCGATAGCTGGCCCGAATATAACATCCTGGCAGAAAACTCCTGCAGTAGTTGCCAGGGAGTAGTGGCCATGAGCATGGAGAAGCTGAAGGCGCTTGGCGAGTATGATAAGAATGCCGGTGTTACAATTGTTCTTGGCCGTAAGAAGGAGCTTCCCAAAGGAGTGGATAAGCAAAACATAATCCTGATAGGTAACTGCGTCAAGAAATACCGTGACCGAGGTGTATATGTAGACGGATGTCCTCCCCTCGAACCTTTCCCCCTGTGGGCTGTAGTTGACCGGAAGGACTATACAGACATAGAGCAACTAGACAGGGAAAGAATGGCTAGAGAGGACATGGCCTTTAGAAAGCACATAGATAAACTGGCAGCGCAGTTCGAACAGTCTAGAGCAGGAAGAGGCGTTAGCAACTAACTGGAGGCATTTTGAAAAATAATCAAGTGAACTTAGAGCTGTTCCAAGTAGAAGGAGCTTATAAATGATTAGGAGAATCGCCATTTCCAGATCCCAACCCTTTCCCATAATACTAAAGTACACTGAGATTCGTAGTTACACTTTTACCACTGTTTTCGTCTTATGAAATGTCGCCGTACCTTATCATCCGGTGATTGGAGCCCTCCCAAATTGCCTTGATAGGTTTGGCTAAAAGGACAGAGGGCAAAGGAGTTGTTAAAGGATGGCTATTAAAACAGTTCAGCAATACCTTGAGAGTGTCAAGAAACTTGCCCCAAGAGCATATCTTGGCGGCAAGAGGATAAAGAACATTCTGCAAAACCCGACTGCAATATCCATCATAGAAGGAACGGCCAGAAGTTACGAGATGTCAAATGACCCTCTATACAAAGATATACTGACGACCAAATCACACTTAACATCAAAGGAAATCAGCCGAGCAACCCACATCAATAGGAGTATTAGCGACTTGGAGAAACGGGTGGAGATGGCTGTTCTCATGGGGCAGGAACTCGGCACATGCTATTATCGTTGTGGCTCTTCAAATGCACTAACACACCTGGCAAGTGTTACCTGGGAAATGGACAAGAAACTAGGTACAAATTACAACAAGAGGTTCAATGAGTATCTAAGGTTTGTGCAGGATAGTGACCTAGTACTGAGTGTCGGCGTTAATGACCCTAAGGGTATCCGTACCAAGGAGGTCAAGGAACAGGACCCTGATATGGCGGTGAGGGTGGTGGAGAGAAGAGATGGTGGTATCGTCGTTCGAGGGGCAAAACTTCACCAGACGGGCGCTGTTGCCGCTCATGAGCACATTATTCTGCCTGGTTCCTTATATTCGAAGGGAGAAGAGGATTATGCTGTAGCCTTTGCTGTCCCTAACGGTGAGAAAGGAATAACTTATATCTGTCAGTATAACCCTTATACAATGGAACGGGAATTGGAAGATGATGTATCCCAAATTGGTAATCCTCGCTATGGTCAGAGAGAAACCGCCATGGTCATCTTCGATGATGTCTTTATTCCTGAGGATAGGGTCTTCATGTGTGGCGAGGTTGAATTCACGGGTAAACTCCGTGATGCTTCAGCTAGACTTCATTCTACTTGCGAGGCAGCCTGCAAAGCAGGTTGGCTAGACCTAATGATAGGAGCTGCCCGGCTAAGTGCGGAATACAGCGGGCTAGAAAATGTTCCACATATTCAGATGGACATAGCACATATGGTCAAAGTAAGGGAGATATGCCATGCCTTAGCCGTTGCCGCTGTAGCCAGAGCCAAGGAAGAACCCCCTGGTTCCGGTGTTTTCCTGCCTGATATTACATTTGCCAGGATGGCATTAGTGTACTGTAGCTATGGCTTCTGGGAAGCCATAGAAAAGGCAACCGATGTGGCCGGTGGACTTGTAATAACAATGCCTTCTGAAAAAGAA
>JAUWFX010000065.1 GCA_030606765.1 Dehalococcoidia bacterium | reverse complement strand
CATTATTATTAGAGCTACAGACAATAAAACCTTTAAGATCAACTTTCTACTTTTCATTACTACCTCTTGAGACTATTTTCATAGAGGCTATTATACTGCTATCTTAGAAATAGTCAATAGTTTTTTGTATGGTATTCAAGGCATACTCGCAAAACCCTATTCCTAAGCAATTCAAATACAGTCCGCAAAAAATCGGGCATCAGCTTGCAGATTAATAGATTTCCTCCCCGTACATCATATGATAGCCTTCCTGCTTAATCATCGGCATCACTTCCTTTAGAAAGTTCTGGAATTGCTGAGATGGGACATCTCTCTGGTAGAAGTCATCCAGGTTGTCCACATGCAGGATGCCGACATAGGTATAGGGGGACTCCCCCGTCACTGCCCCCTTTATCCTGACCAGCTCGAACTTACTAACCGAGGGCAGGCTCTCCAGGAAGGGGCCCTTGATATTTTTAACGTACTCCCGGTACTGCTCATCAGTCACACCATCGGCCAGGTTGTAAATAGAAATTTCCTTTCCCATCTTGGCCCTCCTTTGTTAAGACTCTATCCCGCAGGCCTTTAAGCCCAGTTTTTCAGGTCATAGTAGCTTGATTAAGAGTAAATATAGTTGGCTCACCTATGTTTGTCAAGCAAAGGCAGGATGACTTTCAAAGTCATCCTGCCTTTTTGCAAGAGCCTAACGCGCAACGAGGAAATGCACGATACCCACAGGCTTTATGCCCCGTTTGCCAATGCAAACAGCACCTCTTTGCCTTCATTGACAATCTCGCCATCCGAGGATAATAATTACACGAATTTTCCGAGGACCATCTGATGTCGAAAAAGCTAACGGTAATCCCTGAGCAGTGTTCCGGTTGCAGGATCTGTGAACTTGTATGTGCAATCAAACATTTCGGAGTGAACAATCCCAAGAAGGCGGCGATAAGAGTCTTGACCACATACCCTCAACCGGTCGTGAGAATGCCGATTGTGTGCAGCCAATGTAAAGTGCCCGCATGTGCGCAAATATGTCCCTCTGATTCCTTGCGATGGCTTGATGGCGTTGTGCAACTGGACGAGGAGAGTTGCACTTCCTGTTACAAATGCGTGGAAGCCTGTCCTTTTGGAGCGATGTATATACATCCAGATTATGACCTGCCCATCAAGTGTGATATGTGTGGAGGAGACCCGGAGTGCGTCAAGAAATGTCCCAAGGGAGCACTCAGGCTGATACCGGAGGCTGCCCTGGGCGAATCCAGGCGTCTCAACAACGTCCTGAGCTACACTCAGATGAAGGAAATTGAGTTCTATGAGAAGGGCGAAAAGAAGGTCATCCGCTATGCCGAGGTAGGAAAAGAAGAGCTATGAGCATAAAGAGCGGATATTTTAAGCAACACCTTCACATAGACCTTACGAAAGGCACTGCTGAGCGCCGAACCACTGCGGACGCCTTCATCGAAAAGTATATCGGGGGACGTGGCTTTGGCGCGAAGTTGGTCTGGGACAATCTAAAGAAGCATGATTTCAAGATAGACCCCCTTGGCCCTGAGAATCTTCTGGTTGTCGCGCCGGGACCTCTGACCGGGGTTTACCTGCCCTCATCGGGAAAGAACTCCTTTGTCGCCATCTCACCAGCTACCGGGCTCTACGGTGATTCTTCCATGGGTGGTGGCTTCGGTATCGAGCTCCGACAAACGGGAACTGATATTCTCTCCGTTACCGGCAAGGCGCCGCAACTATCTGTTCTTTTCATCGACAATGGTGAAACGACAATCCTTCCCATGCCCGAGCTGAAAGGAAAAAGCTGTCTGGAAGCCGAAGGAATGATTAAAGAGCGACTGGGCACCCACGCTGTCCATGTTGCTACGATAGGCATAGGAGGCGAGAACATGGTCAGGTTCGCCTGTGTCAACACCGACTGGAGCCGCAATGCCGGCAGGGCTGGGATGGGCGCAATCATGGGGGCCAAGAACCTTAAGGCAATTGTTGTTCGGGGGCACATGGATCTTCCCGTCTATGACGTGACCGGGCTAGTGGCGGAGGCTGAACAAGCTTTCAAATATATGGAGGAACACAAGTATTTCAAACTGTGGCAGCAAGAAGGCCTGATGAATGTCATCGATTACGCCAACGAGAAGGGTATTCTGCCTGCATACAATTTCAAGGATAGCGTTTTTGCCAGGCACGACCAGATCAACGGCACAACAATGGTAAATCGCTATAAGATAGGTGATAGTGCATGCTTTTCCTGCTCCATGTGTTGCGGCAATATTTGCCTCGTTAAGAGCGGGAAATATACGGGCACGGTGGTTGAGGGACCAGAATATGAAACCTGTGCTATGCTGGGACCAAACTTGGGGATTGACAACTTCGCTGCGATACTTTCTGCAACCCGGCTGTGCGATGAACTGGGTATAGATACAATTTCCACAGGTAGCATCGTGGGAGCTACAATAGAGGGGTACGAAAAGGGGATTTTGTCGCTCAGCGACCTCGATGGCAGGGAGATTGCTTGGGGAGATGAGGATGCCATCCTGGGACTGATACAGAAAATCGCTCACCGGCAGGGCATCGGTGACATCCTTGCTGATGGCTCTCACCGTATTATCGAGAACTGGCCCGAAATGGACAAAATCATCCTCCAGGTCAAGGGTCTTGAGCAGTCGGCCTATGACAGCCGCGCCAGCATTTCCATGGGTCTGGCCTATGCTACCTCAGACATAGGCGCACATCACACACGGGCTTGGACCATTGCCAAGGAAATGGAAGAGGGGCAGAACTGGACTAACGACGAGAAGGTTGACACCGTGATATATCACCAGAAAGTGCGCCCGTTGTTTGATATGCTTGGTGTTTGCCGGTTGCCTTGGATTGAACTTGGGCTGAGCGAGCGGCACTATGCGAACTTCTACAAATATGTGACTGGAAACGAAACGTCCCTTGAGGAGCTTCTAGGACTCTCGAATGACATATACGACCTGACAAGACTGATAAATGCCCGCCTCGGTGTGAGCCGCAAAGATGACACGCTTCCCTACAAGGTTTGGGCTAATCCTCCTCTTACGGGTCCAAACGCGGGCAAGGTGATCGGACGGGAAGATTTCCAGAAGCTTCTTTCACTGTACTATCAGAAGCGCGGCTGGGATGAAAATGGCATTCCACCAGCTGAGGTGGAAAAGAAGTTTTCAGACTAGCTTCCGGGGAATAATTTACCCCGGCTTAATGCGAAGTGTAATATCCTCCACCACTATTTCGGCACTTTTGTCACAGGAGTTCTGTTGGTTATGGCTGTCCGGGATGGCCTTATGACTCAGGATGAAGTCGATGCTACTCAAGCTAAGATACGCCGGGCAAAGAAGGCGTGAGCAGATTGTCCTGATGCCTTTATCTGCCAAGGTCTCTATTATGTATCTGCAGTGGTAGCTCGTCGGGCTCATAACCCGGAGGTCATTGGTTCAAATCCAACCCCCGCCACCAAGACAAAGCCAATAGGAGCGATAATGCTCCCCTTCAATTCTAAGAAGCCTAATATTGAAGAACAAAGGCAATAGGTTTACTTAATTAAGATAATTTTTGAATATTTATTTTGGCTACGCCTCGTCCAGTTTGTTAACTGAAGCATCCACTATGAGTTTTTTGTCTAATAGCATTTTGCCTGCGCTCTCAGCCTCAGAATTTGCAGAGTCCATCTTCTTGAGTGTTGCCTGAACCCGTTCTTCTAGCCTAGATAGAGTATCCCTTATCCGACTTTCATAGTTCGTATTCCCAATAATTTTAAATATTAGTCCTGTGTGAACCAGCACCTCCCATGCTCGCTCCCATTCAACACAGGCGTCAAGGAATCTCTCTACTTGTTCCTCCGTTGGTGGTTCTTCCCCACGTTGATAAGGACTCTTTGTATACTGGCGCCATCCTCCCACTCTAGTGTGCTCGAAAGCTTGAGCCAAAGAAGCTTCGGGGTTCTCTATCAGATAGGGTACCATCTGGGTTGAGAAAAATCGACCGCTTAATTTATTAACTACAACGTACTTTGCAGCTTCATCTTGTCTACTCTGAGGAAGTCGTGCAATAGACTGGGCTAAGGTGAAGTTAATCGTTCCCTCGTCCAGCATTTGTTTTAGTAGAGGTGTAGATCGTAATGTTCTAATAATTTGTGGCCATTCAGCTCCACCACCAAGCTGTTCCCGATAACTCTCCCACAGGTCAGGCTTGTCCCAAACACCCAGTTCCCTGAGCGCTTTTTCTACTGCTTCCATTTTCATCTCAGGTTCCAATACACGTGTTTGTAGCGCACGACTGGTCCTTTTAAGCAACAGGTCCCGGTCACTTGGTCTTTCAATAACCTTTGCTCTTAATGTCGGGATGCCCACCATTTGGGCAGCTTTCCAACGACGTTCACCGTCATGCAGATCGAAGTCACCGGTCCACTTACCTTCCGAATTCTCCTTTGGGAATACAGTGATGTCATCAAGCTGCCCAATTCTTTTCATATTAAAGCCGAGGTCTTTGATGTCATCAGCATCAAAGACCTCGCGCAGGTTCTCCGGGTCAGGAGAAATTCTTTCTAAAGGTAGATCTATCACTCCCCCGATTAACCGATCAACATCTTTGTTCTCTAGCTTTTTGGGCTCTTTATCTAGCATTATTTGTCCTCTTAACCTTACAATTTAATTATACCTTACGTTTCACTGATTTAGGTTAGCAAGTCTCTCATTGGCATCCTGAAGAGCTAGCTGTAGAGCGTTTGTGGGCAGGCTTTGTCTGGCAGCAATCAAATTGGATAGCGAACGAACAATTGCCGCGTGCTCGTGAGCCAGTCTATTGTCTAATTCTCTAATCCTTTGTGCTTGGCGGGTAAAATTGAATTGTACTGACCCGTATGGGCTCCCCTGGGACAGTAAGCTTAGCATATCAGCCACGTCCACATAGGGGACGCCCAGAAGCCCTGTAACTACTTCGGACAAAGTACCGTCTTGTGCCATACCAGCTTGGATATTCTTCACCTGTTGCATGTCCTGCCTCGTGAGGGCTCTATCCTGCCTGATAAGATTGTCTGCCGCTCTTACCGATCTCGTTGTCTCTATCCTTTTTTCCAAATACCTGTCCCGCCAATGCCTCATGGGAACCAAGTCCGTTTGACACACCAGAACTGTGCAGGTCCTGCCGGTAGCCGGATTAAGCCAGGTATACCATACTGCCTTATACACGAATATATTACCAAACGGTTGTGCGTTTATGGTGAAATAGCCGGGCTGCCTCAGAGCATAATTGCGAAGCCCGATACTCTGTGCATTACGGAGCTTTGCGATATAGTAGTCTCTATCCCCCAGAGGCCAGGAACCGCCGGGAGTATATCCCAGCACCTGTATCAGTAGGTCATCTAGTGCCAACCCGTAGGGATACTGCACAGCTAATGTTAAACCAATATTCAGATTGTTTCTTATTTCTTCGACGCTCATATTAATCCTCCCTTGGTTCTTTACAGAACCACTTTGATTTACTGAGGGAGGGGGCTATAAGATTAGCCCCCTCCAACAACACCTAAGTCCTCACCTCAGATAGCACACCATTTAGGACCAATGCGGTCCTTCTTAAAGCGTCTTTATCTTCCTCAGTGAGTCGCTTGGCATTCAGATTGAGCAGTATGTCAATGAAGTTGCTGCAGCCAGCCACTACCACCCCCTTTTCATTTGGTGTACTTGATTTCGCGGCTTTATCCAGTGCTGCAATAGTCATACTATTTTCAAAGAACTCCAGAACGCTCGGTTCATCTGAAGGAAGAGTCTTGAGACATCTTATGACTACCCTAATTCCCTCTTGGCTGCGACCATTCTCTGCAAATTTCCTATCCAAATGCATTTGAGCGATTGATTTGGAAAACTCCAGTGAGCCTCCTAGTTTCTTCAGAGTATTCTGATGGCGAGACATCATCTCAGTCATGATTCTGCCGAGGCTTCTTATTTGATCTAGCCCAATTGCTTTGGCGTTTGTACCATAGCTTTCTCCTAAAGCTTTTAGGGCATCAGGATGCCATCGCGACAACTCCAATATATCCTTCTCATGCTTTTGAACCTTTTCTGGTAAGTCCCGAACTAGGGTTTTCACATGATCCGAGTTGTTTAGGTCCAATTTGCGCTCATCTGCTAGTAGTCGCAAGTCCTGGATAATAGATACTGCATCAAACGGTTCCTGCGCTGCGTTTAGGGTTTGTCGGAAACATATCCGTTCTTCAAGTGTCATAGGGGGATAAATGTAGGCACGGACTCTCTTTTCACCTCTTTCTTTGAGTTGCTCTAGGCGACCGAATCCATCCACATGGATAAACCGACCTGTATGTTCTCCGTTTTTACACACTATTATTGGATAAACAATATTGCCAAGGATATCATAAGAGTCACGAATTGACGGCGCACGCCGCTGGTATCTCAATGACTCTGTCACGCTACCTGGATTTGTGTCGTCAACGTCGATATCGTCAATGTTTATCCATTCAGGCTGGTCGTTGAGGGGCTTTAAGTCGTGCACGGGGCTGCTGCGAAGCGCTGCCACTTCTAGTTTCTCGGTATTTTGTTTACTTTCCATTTTTCTCCTTTTTTGGTCCAAACCGGACCATTTTTATTTTTGAAAAACAAAAAGGCATGAGATAAGGCTCTCACGCCTTCAAATGCTTCTATTCATTTGTCACCTCCTTTGGACCACAATATGGTCCACTACATGGTTATCTTAAAGTATAACATGCCCAATACCACACTGTCAAGTTTTTCTACCCAAATTTGTGCTAGTTTGCTGGGTCCCGCGGCCCGGAGGTCATTGGTTCAAATCCAACCCCCGCCACCAAGAAACTCAGCAGGCAGGATGAGTTTCAGAGTCATGCTGCCTTTTTTATTTTTGCTGACCAGCTCACGTATTCGACTATTAAAATAATTTGTGTTATGTTATTATCGTTCATGTTATATTGAAAAGAGCGTAAAAAGGAGCGTAAGTTGAAAATATTATTAGTTTATCCCCAGTATCCGGATACATTCTGGAGTTTTAAGCATGCTTTAAAATTCATTTTTAAAAAGGCAACTTTTCCCCCTTTAGGTTTATTAACTGTGGCCGCAATGCTTCCCGAGGAATGGGAGAAAAAGCTTGTGGATATCAATACCACAACCCTGAAAGATGAAGACATTAAGTGGGCTGATTATGTGTTTCTCAGCGCTATGGTGGCGCAGCAGGATTCGGCGAGGGAGGTCATTGATAAGTGCAAAAAGTTCGGAACTAAGATTGTTGCCGGTGGTCCCTTTTTTAGCCGTGGGTATGAAGATTTTGGGTTTGATGAGATAGACCATCTCGTATTTAACGAGGCTGAAAATATAATGCCGCTCTTTTTGGAAGATTTAGAAAAGGGATGTGCCAAACATATCTACACGTCTGAAGAACGGCCAGATATAAGGGAAACTCCTGTGCCTTTGTGGTCACTTATCAACAGGAAAAAATACCAATCAATGACTATCCAGTATTCTCGAGGCTGTCCTTTCAATTGTGAATTCTGCGATATCATTATACTGAACGGGCATAGACCACGAACCAAGGACAAAAGTCAGATAATAGCCGAACTGGACGCATTATACGATATGGGGTGGCGAGCTAGCGTATTCTTTGTTGATGATAATTTCATTGGCAACAAGCGGAAGCTAAAGTCAGAAATTCTGCCGGCAATAATTGAATGGATGAAAGAGAAGAAACGTCCCTTTTCATTCTATACGGAAGCATCTATAAATCTTGCCGATGATGAAGAGCTAATGCGTTTAATGACTGAGGCGGGATTTGACATGCTATTTGTGGGCATCGAAAGCCCCAATGAAGAAAGTTTAGTCGAATGTAATAAGTTGCCAAATAAGGGTCGGGATTTGTTGGCCGCGGTTAAGAAGATACAGAACCACGGTTTACAGGTGCAGGGAGGATTTATTGTTGGGTTTGATAGTGACCCACTTTCCATCTTCAAAAGCCAAATCGATTTCATCCAAAAGAGTGGAATCGTTATGGCTATGGTTGGTGTACTGATGGCTCCTCCAGAGACAAGATTATATAAACGTTTAGAAAAGGAGAACCGCATACTGCCAAAGGGCTCTGGTGATAACACAGATGGTTCAACCAATTTCATCCCCAAGATGGGTCGTGAAACGCTTACCAGGGGCTATGAGCATGTTGTAGATACAATCTATGCCCCCAAGCAATACTATGAGCGTATTAAGACCTTTCTAAGGGAGTATAGACCTGGCAATAATAAAGGAAAAGTTAAGATTTCTCTTCCCCATCTCATAGCATTGATAAGGGCCACATGGGTTTTGGGGGTCCAGGAGAAAGGGAGAATATATTATTGGAAGTTTGTTGTCTGGACCTTGCTGAAAAAACCCAAAACTTTACGTTTGTCCATCACGCTTGCTGTTCAGGGATTTCATTTCCGCAAGGTCGCCCAGAAAGTACGTGTATCCCTGACTAGTGATATCCCCAGGTTGGAGCAAGCAGGCAAACATAGTTAGCCCCAACTTAAAATCCTCATCAGATGTTCTCGCCTTGAAACATACCCTGATAGCCTTGGGCTACCTCGCGGCTCAAAAAGAAGAATACCATCTGAACAATTCGGGCGTTCCTGTATAGCCGAAATCCCTGTGGATTGTAGACCACCATGAGGGACTGCGACCTGCCAGAATAGCCAGCATCCCAAACTGCATTATGAATGCTGACCCCGCAGCGCAGAAGACTTGACCGGGGCATTGCCAGAGCCATTATGTTCTTGGGAAGATTAACCACCTCGTTGTATGTGACCAAGTAACAACCGGGCAACAGGTCTACACGGCCCAGGCCGTCGAAAACGAGCGGGGAAGTACTGGAAAGGGCTC